>NZ_BJLL01000001.1:0-107998 GCF_007996925.1 Enterococcus sp. NBRC 3427
TCAAATTGTAAGTGGCAAATACTCTTTTTGAGGATTACAATGAAAAATAGTTAAAAATGGATAGAAAGGAATTAACATGTCAAAAGGAAAACATCGAAAAAAACAAAAAATTTCTATTTCTTTTCTTGTAATTTTATTATTGTCTGTCAGCTTCTTTTCAACAGGCATCATTATAGGAGGTCAATTAACAAAAATACCTCAGTCCCAAACTTATGAAACGGGGCCAGCACAACTTACTTCCAATTTAACGCCCGATGAGCAGATGCTTGCTAGCAAAATTGATCAATTACTGCAAAAATCAGATTATATCGGTTCGATTTATGTACGCAAAAATAATCGCGTACTATTAGAAAAAGGATATGGATACGCAAATCTGCGCATAAAAGAACCGAATTCACCTTCTATTTACTATCAAATCGGTTCGATTCAAAAAGCAATGACTGCTTTACTGATATTAAAACAAATCCAAGCTGGTAAGTTAACTTTTGACACAAAGTTAGCTGAATTTTATCCTCAGGTTCCTGGAAGTCAGCAAATCACAATCAAAAATATGCTTTATATGCGCTCTGGTCTTCATCGAACTGCTTCTCCCGACAAACCTATGTCGGATAGTGAAATCATTCAGTTCGCCCTACATCATTTGAAACTTACTGATTATGATACGTATCATTATGAACCATTGAATTATACATTGCTTACAGGGATATTGATCAAACTAACGAATCAGCCTTATGAAACTCTTCTAAAGAAAGAAATCATTCGTCCTCTCCATCTAGAACATACAGATTTTTATGACAATGTAAAAAATTCGCCTCAACATGCTGTATCTTACCAGATGTCTGCAACTGACGATTATTCAAAAGCATTGATCGAACCTGAAACCGACATCCGAAATGAATTAGGCACAGGAAACATAAGTATGTCTGTTTATGACTTGAACAAATTCTTTACCAGTATTCTTTCTGGCGGTATCATACCAAAAGAACTACTTTTCTCCTTGTGGCAAAATAATGGTGATAAACATCCTTACAGCGGCGGTGTTTACAGTGGAAATGATTATATCCTTGCTCAGGGAAATATCAATCGATTCCATGCAGTAGTAGCGATGAAAAAAGACACTAAAGATGCAATCGTCATGGAAAGTAATATCCAATCGGATAAGAACATCAAATTGCCGGCCACTGATTTAAGAAATCAGATTTATGAACTGATGGAAGGTGTTAATTTAAAAAGCTAAGTCGAAACAAAAAAACCAGCATCTTGCTGGTTTTTGTTTTAGTTGATTTCTGACTTTAAATACCGTTCCATTCCGCTCAATATATCAAATTTAGGCTGATAGCCTAAAGAACGAATTTTTGAAATATCTGCTAAAGAATCACGAATATCCCCTGAACGCTCCGCTTCATATTTAAGCGCTAGCTCAGTTCCTAAGATTTGATCAATTGAATGAATCAATTCAAGTAGCGTAGTGCTTTTTCCTGTACCGACATTGAATTGCTGTCCTAAAGCTTTTTCTTCCTTGGCAACAAGTAAAAGTGCTTGTATAACATCTTCTATATAAACGAAGTCTCTAGATTGGCTCCCATCACCAAATAAAGTAAATTCTGCTTTTTCTCCTACCAATTGTTTTTTGTATCGGTCCACTAGAATCGAAATGACTCCGCTATATGGAGAGTTCGGATTTTGATTTGGACCATAAACGTTAAAAAATCGGACAGCACTTGTTGGAACATCATACAAATGATGATAATCTAAAAAATACTGCTCTGCTGCAAATTTATCGATAGCATATGGTGTTAAAGGACGGATGACCGATTGTTCTTTTTTTGGCAGTGTTGGTTCATCACCATAAACTGCAGCTGATGAACTAAATACTAATCGTTTTAAATCAGATTGATATTTCCGTGCTAATTCAAGCAATAAAAGCGCACTGTCAAAATTTACACGATGTGTTTCTACAGGCCGTTCTACAGAATCTGCCACACTAGCTACAGCAGCTAGATGAAAAATATAGGCAAACTGATATTCTTTCATGATTCTTTCCATCAATTGAGGATCTGATACATTCCCCTCAATGAAAGTCACTTGTTTATCCATATCCAAGTTTTCTTTTTTTCCCATTGATAAATCGTCGACTACTACGATTTTGTTTTCTTTTCCCAAATAATTCGCTAGCGTTGAACCGATAAAACCAGCTCCGCCAGTAATCAATATAGTATCCACAAGTTTCACTCCAATTGCACATATTTATTTTCTATTAACTTAAATATCAAACTAATTATCGGCTTTCATTAGATGCCAAAATTCTTTGGCACTTTTTACCAAATTTTTTCTAATAATAAATATATATACTAAAAAACTAATTAAATAAACAACCATACTTAAGAACCCACCGTTGAATACTATGTTACCAATAATAAACAAGATTGTTAATACGGTTTCTAATATAATTTTACTTCCTACTTTTACATCTAAGTATTTGCATAAGAAAAATTCTGCAAGATTACATCTTAATGCTAAACTAAATAAAATTAGTCCTACTGCAAGCATTATATTTCCAACTAAGAAAATAATAACTATAGCAAACAACAATGTTAATGATAAAGTAAGTATATTTACAAACAAAATTGTTTTTTCCTTACGTATTGTTTTTAAATAGGTATTTATCAATAAAGACATTCTTCCCTCGTAAATAACAATAGGAAATAGAATTCCCATATATTGAAGACTATCAGCATATTCTGGTAACCACATGCTTAAAATATATCTAGCTGGAACATAAAAAATTAAAAAACTATACGTAATTGGTACAAACAAATCTCTTATTGTTTTAAATAACCATGGAAGTTTCTCTTTATTCGAACGACGTAGCAGTGGAAACATTACTATACCTATTGCATTAATAAACGTCAAAAACATATTAGAGATACTCAAAGTAAAAGATAGTTTACCGAAAATTTCAATTGTCCATCTTTGTTCTACAAAAAAACGAATTGAACCAATAATAAGCATACCTGCAATACTTGATAACATCAATTTACTACCAATATTGATATTATCAACAATTTCTCTTAAAACAGATTTAAATTTAAGTATATTTCTTTGCCAAACCATATCAGAAATTTGCATCATTCCCCATAAAGTGATGATTAGTTTTGAAATGATATCTAATATAATCAGCCAAAAAAAGTTTCGTCCGCCTATAAAAAAATAAATTCCTATCATTATTACATATAAATATCTGTCGCCACGAGATAATTGAGCATACTCTTTTATTCTGTTTGTTGATTGTAATACATATAATATAAATGTTTTCATTATCGTAATAACAGAAACTACTGCTGTTAAAGTCAAAATCATTTTCTTATACGATGGAGGCATGAAGAACTGACTAAAGATAATAACACCTACAGATAATAGGGTCTCAAAAAGGCATAAATACCAAAACTGCGAGCCTAGATTATCTTTATCTAGATTTTCATATTCTTCACCGCCAATTTTTAAATAGATACCATCTATCCATCCTAAATGCAAAAAACCAACATAAGAAGAATAAAACACATACAGTTGCCAGTAACTATATTCCCTTACTCCAAGCAATTTAGGCACAAATAAATTCAATAGTACGGAAATTGCTAAAGTTATGAAATTTGCTCCAACCGTATAATATAAGTTACGAAAAACCATTTTTGCCTTCGTGTTCAAGTTTTATCACATCATCTTTCTAAAAAACTATAATCATTTATCTGAATCAAATCGTATAAAGTTGTTGATCCAATTCTTTAGAGTGTATTTTTCTAATATTTTATCTGGTACCGGAATATATGGGGTATTTAAAAATTGTTTTAGTTCAGATAAAGGTCGTTCTGTTAGTAAAAAACAATTCTGCTCATTATAGAAATCCTGATATTTTACCATATTATTATTGGTTATTAATTTTACTCCCAAAAAAATCGACTCAATAGGTCTAAGAGACAGTCCTGTTTGATTTTCTTGAACAATATCTAATATCGCTTTCGAATTTCCTTCATAGTTTATTAGCTTCTCATAACTTAAAGGAGTTTCATAATTATACGTAGTTGAAGAATTACGATTGGAATCCACCACATAAATCATTGAATTTAACTCTAATTTTTCAAAAAAAACTTTTAGTTCTTGTAGATATGACAAACGTCCTTTATCAACTCCAATAAAACAAATATCTTTTACATATTTTTTTTCGTGTGAAGTAATTTTTAGTTTGCTAGTATCGATAAATTGATTATTATAGTTTAAAGAGAATTCTTCAACATCTTTTTTATCAAATGACCAGATTTCGCAATTTAGTCCATCAAAGAAGTCAATAGGTGTATCTACTGAAACAGGATTACTATACCAAATAATAATACGAACATGTGGATAATGTTTATTTACATACTTGATAACTGATTTTGAAAAAAAATGTGAATTTAGTATTAATAATTCTACGTCGCCTAATCTTTTTTTCCAATCACCGTAAGCAACACTAGAATATGTTGTATTTAAGGATTTATCAATATGATTTAAACATTTAATAAAAAAATTCCTCTTTTTAAAATAACTATTAACATCAATTCCTAAATCCATTGCTTCCGTAGAATAAAGAACAGATTTTTTGTCTAACGTAACAATCATGATATTCTTGTAATTAATCATTTTTTATCATTCCTATATTTTGTAAAATTGATATGGATGATGTGTAACTTGTTCATCTTCTGGTGGAAGTTCCATATAGTTGTTATATCTTAAAGTTAAGAATTTTTTTCTATCTTTAATTGCCCTAAATTTATGTCCTTCAAATTCTACATCTTCATATTCTTTGAACCAATCCGTTGGAAATACTCCCCATTTTTCATTAATGAATTCCATATATCCACAAAATTCTGCTTCTTCAAACGGATATTTTGTTACTAGAGATTCATATTTATTTTTCCAGTAGTTATAATCCCCTTGGCGAAGTAATTTACGATATTTTGGGTAGTATAAAATTCTTTTAGCTTTAGCTTTCAGCCAAGAACGTGAAATAGCATAAGAGTGATTCAAAGAAAAAACCATATTCGCTCGATATAATTCACAAAGTTCACCAAATTTTTTACGCTCATTCAAATCTGTTGGGAACCCATCAATGGGGAAGATATCAACAAAAACCCCCATATTTTTGTCTTCACTACTATAATATTGTTTACTTACTGCTTTTGTGCGTTTATCTATTAACTTAGCAAAAGTATAGCGATAATTATCAGTATTTTCCGGGCTTAAAAGAAGATAGTCTTCTTGTTTTTTAAGCAACTCAAGTAGTCGTTCATAGTTGGGCCTTGTTAAGACGATGTCTAAATCATCATCCCACGGAATATATCCCTTATGTCGTTCAACACCAATCAGACTCCCGTAAAAGATAGAATAATCAATATTGTGTTCTCTACATAATTTGTCAATATATACTAAGATATCTACGCTTATACGCTGGATATCTTCATTCGTTAGTTTTTCCATTTTATTATTCACTCACCTTTTACTTTAGTGTATTCAAATGCAGAAATTCCGCCTAAATACAACCAGAAAATAAAACTTCCTATTTTATTTACTAAAACGAGTTCTGTTAAAAACATAGCTGAAATCAAAATTGCAAGTACTGCCATGGTATTTAATACATACGAATCGTAGTCTTTTATAGTACGCATAAATAGTTGTCGCAATGTATTCCAAATCTTAATTCCAAGAAATACAAATAGCGGTATAGTCCCTAACAGACCTGTTGTTGCTAATAAATAGAAGATAAAATTATGGGAAGTTTGTTTTTTTGTTGCAATGAACGTATTCGGTAATTCTTTTTGAGCATAATTAACCAAATTACGAGGTGAACTCCCGACAAGCGGACTACTTTGAAAAATCTCAAACGAACTTTTCCATAAAGCAAAACGATTATTAGATACATCGTCCTTATTTACAACATCATCCCGTTTTAAACTGATAGAATTCTGATCTTTATCCGGACTTTCAGACTTTCTAGGAACATATCTTGCTGTTATATTGATCAATTTAGGGGCAGCATATTTCCCTGCTTCAGCAATTCCTAAAACAGCTCCAGTTCCAATAATCCCACAGATTACTGCCAATAATAATTTAGAAGCAATCGTCTTCCCAAATCGGTTATAGACAATAAAGAAGATAGCAAAATAAGCACACAATACCAAAGCAATCTCTGCTGTTCTTGATCCAGACAAAATGATGTAAGCAAATTGAAGAAGGATCGTAACTATGCTATATATTTTTGCCATTTTGTTTTTATTCGTCATTAATAGCTTTACAGCAAGAAAAATAACTGCTACAGAAGTTGCACCGGCAAAATTAGGGTCAGAAAAAACACCATACAAACGGTTCTCGACAAATCCTGCTCTAAACCCATTATAGAATTTATCTAACTCCTGTACGTAGGAATAATTTAACGCAAACATTCCTAAAGAGATAAGAGCTAAGAGATTCCAACAAGCAAGCAATATTTTTTCAAACATAGGAATGATTTGTTTGAAATGGTCCTCCCTACCTATACGAAAAACCACAAAGAGATAAATAAACTGCCAAATTACTAACTTGATATTATCGACGATTCCGGCAGGACCGTTTAAAAATGTGGATAATAGTATGGCTAGTATGAAAGCTAGAAGCAGGTAATCTGCTTTTTTCAAGCTAAAATTCTTAGTAAATATATCTACTGCAGTAATTAATGCTGCCCATACCGTAATCAGTGTAAACAGCAAGGTATCATATTTTGAGGGAATCAGACTGTAGTAATTGATGATACGAATAATCAGTGCTATCCCAAATATTAAAATAAACCCTTTTTTACTATATTCTGAGTATTTATGAAACTTAACAGAATCCATTTTTTACACACTCACCTAACTATTTTTACTTTTGTATTTCTCATCTTCCAAAATTGCAAGTTTCTTATACAATCTCACATTCAACTGCAATACAGTTGCAGCTATTTTTCTGTTTTTAGTGAAGTAGGGATTACGTAACACAAAAATATAGTTTCTCTTTAAATAGGTTACTATGTCTTTAGTGCCTTCATATTTGTTTTCAGAATTGCTGACTAAAATTTTATCTAAGACAATATAATGAGCCCAACAGACTCTCGTATGAACAATTTGTGATAAGCTAGGATACTTACTTAGAATCCATTTTTCATTGTTTTTCCATACATTAATAGTATCAATATTTTTTTCACTAAAATAATTTGTAGATATGCTATTCTCTCTATGAAAGTAATAATATTTTTGTCGACTATCTGCTACAACTTTGTTCGTTTGTTCTAGTATATCTAAAATCACAGCTGCATCTTCTGTGATTATATTTTCTGGATATCTAATTTTATTAAACAATTCTTTTTTATACAACTTGTTTACTGCATGTACTGAGAATGATTGTGCTTCTAATACAATCTTCATCGCCGAAACTTTGTCTAATACTTTATATTCTTCTGGAAGAACTCTTACTTTTTTACCAGCATATATATCGTAAATCCCACAAATAGAAAGATCTGCTTGTTCTTTGACAATGTTGTCATACAAAAGTTCATACATATCTTTTTCGATATAATCATCACTGTCAACAAAACCTAAATACTTTCCTCGTGCCACATCAATCCCGGCATTTCTTGCGCTACTTAATCCTCCGTTTTCTTTATGGATGACACGGACACGACTGTCTTTTGATGCATATTCATCACATATTTTACCACTGTTGTCGGGAGAACCGTCATCTACTAATATCACTTCGAAATCAGTAAATGTTTGTGCTAAGATTGAATCTACACATTTTCTTAAATAGGGTTCTACTTTATAAACAGGAACAATAATACTAATCTCACACATTTTGCTTCTCACCTTTAACTAATTCTACTGTGTGTATCAATGATTCTTTCAATTCAAATATTGGATACCAACCATTTTCTTTGATTTTCTTGTTATCAAGTATCGCTATGCTAGCTTTTGAAAAACCTTTTTGTTCAATCTCATCCGGCAATTCAAAAATTACTTGTTTGCCGCTGATATCAGCTAGCTGTTGTGCTAATTCTTTTAGTCGTAAATCAAAGTTTTCTGAAGAAACATTGTACGCCTCTCCTTTTTCTCCTTCAAGCAGTAAATGAAGAATAGCAGAAACAGCATCTCCAACATAAACATACGAAAAATACTGATTTCCTTCACTTTTTAAAACAATATCCTTTTGTTCGACTGCATTTAAAATAAATTGTGAGGATGCTTTCGTATCAGATAAAAGCATCGTCGGACCAAACGTACGGCAAAGCCTTGGAATCACGATGTCGAGGTCGTGTTTTGCGATGTAGGCTTGGCATAATGATTCACTGACTCTTTTTCCTTCAGGATAGCCTGCTCTCAGTGTATTACAATCGATATACCCGCAGTAATCTTCTGTGAATTTTTCTATATCGCCTCGATTTTCGCCATAAATTTCTACCGTTGATAAAAATAATACTCTCTCAGGCTGGGTTGCTACTGCATGTTTCAATACTTGCTCTGTACCTGCAAGATTAGTCATGATCGTACCGATTGGATCAGTTGCGTAAGCCTTAGGATGTGTGTTACTTGCACCGTGTATCAAATAGTCAGCTTGAATTTCTTTTGGTAAGGGTTCTGTGACGTCACCTTCAACAATTTCGAAAGTATCTAAGGAAAGATAACTGGCAAACCTTTTTTCAAGCTTCTGACGGTTTCTGCCCATAGCATATACTTTGATTTTGATGTCTAGTTGTTCATTAGCAGCCATCAACGTATCAATCAAAAAAGAACCGATCATTCCCGAAGCGCCAATCATCAGAACGGATTTGCCATGTAGCTGTTTTATTTTTGGTGTATGATTGATCACTTTTGCCAAATCTTTTTGGTACATTGGTTGTTTAATCAACGTCATCATCTTTCTCCTAGTCTTTCATTTTTAAATATGCTTTGAACAATTCTAGATCATCTGTTGTTGTCAATTTGATATTTTTATCAGAACCAGCAGCAAAATATAAAGTTTCTCCTAAATCTACCATCATGGTATTCGTATAGGAAGAATCAGTCATACCAATGTCTTCTTTCACTGCTCGGTCATATGCTGCCCGTAGTTTTCCGTATTGATAAGCTTGTGGAGTTGAGACACGCCGCAATGTGTTACGATCGACATACTGTTCCGTCGTTTCTTCTGTTTTCTTGATAAAAATTTGTTCATTGTAAGGTAGAGAGGTTACGCCATTACCAAATTCTTTACATTTAACGATTACATCTGACAATACTAGTTCGTCTACTAGTGGACGGATACCATCATGGATGATGATCGTATCATCGTCTTCAGAGTAATCTTTCAAAAACTGGACACCATTATTGATCGACTCTTGTCCTTTTGATCCCCCTGTAATGACCCATTGGACTTTGCTAATGTTGAATTCTTTGATATACGCCCACATCGTTTCTTCCCAGCCAGATTTACAAACGACTAAAATCCGATCGACCTGTGGATGTTTTTGAAATGATTCTAAAGTATAGATAATAATAGGTTTACCTTCAATTGTAATGAACTGTTTTGGGATATCTTGTCCCATACGTTTACCGACACCGCCGGCAATAATAATAGCTGTAATCATTTTTTTTCTGCTCCTTTAGTTAAATAATATTTTCCTTTGTACATTTTGTATGAATGTTCTGGGTCAATATAAACTGCTTCATGGTGAGAAACCTGATCTTTTTCAGGTGGAAGCTGCATATAGTCGCCAAAAACTTGACTTAAATAATGATCATAGCCAATTGGTACTGGCATCTCTGTATCTTCGAATGGTACCCACACAGCAGATTCAAAGTCTTTTGCAGGATAAACATTTCCCATATATCGTGGACCGACACAAAGTTCTGTAACGAAATTCGTCGGGTTATCATTGTATTTGGTCATCTGCTTTTCAGCATATCTCCATATTTTATACTTCGTTTTTGCGGGTACGCTATTTAACAATAACTTTCCAGCTAATTCCATTGCTTTCCCATGGTTTTGGGGTACTTGCTGACTTCGATAAATCGCATAGATCATTGCCCATATCTTTTGCTTTTTCCGTTCTGCTTGCTTTTCAGGTGCAGTATCTAACGGAAAAATATCTAATTGGATACCATGAGGGATATCTAAATCTTCCTGATACGTTTTGATAAAGGTCGTTTGGACGTTACGGATAGTTGTAAAGGAGTTCCGATCGTGATTCGTCAGAGTTGGTCTTAATAAAACAAATTTATCTTTTTGTGGGCCGGTTTCCCATAATTCAGCTAAGCGATCATAATCCCTTCTAGGCATGAAAAAATCTAAATCATCATCCCATGGGATAAAACCTTTATGTCGAATTGCTCCGATTGCGCCGCCACCACAAAAATAACACAACAAATCGTGACTTTTACAAAAATCTACAAAGTATTGTGCCATTTCGAGATTTACTTTTTGAATTTTTTTTAATTCAGGATCTGTACTGTACATTATAGTTGCCTCAACCATTCTTTTATTAATCTTCCCTATTTTCTCATAAATAGAGGCGGTTTTCAATCTTATGCAAGTGGTTCTTTCTTTACTGACTGAAAACGGATAGATAAACAGCTATTTTTTGTTTTTAAAAGGGTTGTGACAAAAGACAGTCACAACCCCTTATTCCGACTTTTTTAATAAACTCTCTTCAACAATGCCATGATGCTTGGCATTTTCACTTCCACAAAGCTGCCGGCTTTCACCGCAGATAATAAGAGAGGAGCTGGCAAATTATACAGCCATTTTGTTACTTTTTTCGCGCTGGAATCAGTCAATGCAACCTTTTTAGCTTCTTGGATGGCTGGATCATTCAAGATATGCATAGCTTCTTCTCTTTTTTCTTTGGCAGTTCGCTCAGAATTCTCATAAATAGAAAAAATGACAGAGGTTATTCCTTTTAAAAGAAGAGAAGCCATACCTGGTTTGTCTTTATCACTTGTCACGACATTTGCTAATTCATAAAATTCTTTAAAGGTTTCAAATTTATTCGGTTTGTATTGGTTGGTTATCCCTTTTCCACCTTCAAAATGATAGATATACTCGATTCTTGGATTCAATATTACTTGCTGACAATGTTCATAATAGTTCAAATTGAAGATACGGTCTTCACAACTGCTGTAATTTTTGAATAGAATCTGTTTTTCCATCAAGAGTTCCCTCTTGTAACATTTGTTCCAAACCACATACATCAGTTGCTGATTCATTAGATGATACATATCATCCACGAACTGTTCATGATTTGTATATTGGTATTCTGGAACAAGATAGTCCTTTTCCGAAATGATTTCTTCCCCGCTTAGCGTGCGGAATGTAAAAGAACTGATAAGCAAATCTGCTTCAGGATACTGTTCAAACAACTGCTGATAATCTGCTAAAATTTCCTTGACTGGCTCATCGTCTGCATCGAAAAATAATACATATTTCCCTGTAGATTGCTTGATGCCTTCATTTCGAGCAAGTCCAGGTCCTTGATTTTCGGTTGTAAAAAGTTGAAAATGACTATCTCCTTGGATAGCTGACTGAATCAGCTGCTCTGTTTTGTCAGTTGACCCATCATTGACCAAAATCACTTCATATTCTTCAAATGCCAGATTTTTTAAAACTTCTATTGTATGAACGATCGTGTCTTCGGCATTATAAACTGGAACAATTATACTAAATATCGGATGGCTCATTTCATTTCTTTCCTCCAGCTTAGCGATAAATTTTCTCTTGTGAAAAGTCGATTTCTGCTAATGAACTGATATTTTCATCTTCATCTAGTCCTTGTGAGGACATCTTATCAAATAAGATTTTGATTGTTTGAAGTAAAATCTTCAAATCTAATAGTAAGGAATACTTTTTGATATATAACAAATCAAAACGTAGTTTACTATTATAATCTGATACATATTTTCCGTATACTTGTGCATATCCGGTAATCCCTGCACGTACATTGTGTCTTAAATAATAATAAGGATTTTCTTCATTGAACTGATCAACGAAAAATGGTCTTTCTGGACGTGGTCCGACGATCGACATATCGCCTTTCAATACATTAAAGATTTGAGGTAATTCGTCAAAACGTACAGCACGGATAAATTTGCCTACTGGTGTCACACGGGCATCATTGCTCTTTGCCAAGACTGGTCCTGATTTTGCTTCAGCTGTTGCACTCATGGAACGAAATTTATAGATTGAAAATTCCTTTTGATTTTTCGTAATACGTACTTGTTTATAAATAATTGGTCCAGGTGAAGTTGTTTTTACCAAAATCGCTGTGATTAGCATAAAGGGTGAAGCGAGGATCAGTAAAATAAGCGAAACGATGATATCAAAGAGACGTTTGAATAATTCATATTCCGGCTGAATTTTGAAACCGGAAGCTTCAATGATACTTTCATCTTCGAAATTCATGATGTTCGGATTGATCATCGTTAAATTTTCAAAAGTTGTATTTAAAAATAGCTTTTTCTCTTTTTTAGTCACTAATTGATAAATATTGATTTTTTCATCTTCTGGGATTTTTGAAGCCAAGTAGACAATATCGATGTCATCAATCAATTTTTTTGTGTTTTCGTAATAATTGTCGATGACTACTGCTTCAACCTTATGTTTGTTGTTTTTCTTAGATTGAAAGTTTTGGATCGCTGGTGCGACATCTTTCTCCAAACCTACGATAAGTACTTTCTTATCACGACTGACTCTTAAGTATAGTTTGTAAACGACTATCCGATAAACGCTAAGTAATATCGTGCCAAGTATAAACGAGAGCACGATGACGCCACGCGGAAATGCAAACCAACGTCCAGCAAAAGTAACCACCATGATCCCCAATGCTATCAGCACCTGTCCAATAACAGTAATGAAGACGATATCACTGATCATTCGGTTATAGAATACATAAGCTCCTAACAAAATATTCAACGCAATAAAGATAATGGAAATAAAAACTGCTGAATGCTGAAAGGTCTCTAAGTTTCTTGCTGGGACTTCTCCTTGGAACTTCAGCAAAAAGCTAAGATAGATCGACACATTCAATACAAGTACATCCATGATGATAATGAATATCCTACGTGCCGCATTCCACTCCCCATTTTTATTCATATATACACTCCTAACCATAAAATAATGCCTCTATCATCTTACCATAGCAAAGTTTAAAAACCTAGTGAATAACCAAATTGTAAAGGAAATTAAAAGAAACTAGAAAAGGCAACTATTGTAGGCTTATATGTGTATTTCTGCCTAACAGAGAGTTGTACAAAAACCGTATCACACGCTTCCTACTGAATGGGTGTTCTTCCTATCATCTCTTCGGTCACAAGTTACAATATTCATATAATTAAATTAAAAGAACTGTATTTTCATCAATAAAAATGAAAATACAGTTCTTTAATCAATCAGGTCTCAACGAAAAATCGCCGATTCCTTCTTTAGTTAGATTATCGTTATAAAATGGGTCATGAGCAATATAAGAAGGCCACTTATCTTGCATTTTTTTGATTTCCCCAGCAAAACGTCTTTGTTTTTCTGGTGTATCTTCATAACCTCTTGATTTAGATTCGAAATGGTACAATTCTGCTTGATGTGCATAGACATTGTAACGACCCAGTTCATAAACTTTCAAGCACAAATCAACATCGTTGAATGCTACTTCTAATGTTTCATCAAATCCATTGACAGCATTGAAGTCAGCTGCCTTGACCATCATACAAGCTGCAGTGACTGCTAAGTAATTGACGTCAATGACCAATCGGCCGAAATAACCACAATGTGTTCGATCATAGTTATTCAATGCATGCCCTGCAACACCACCGATTCCTAATAATACTCCTGCATGCTGCGTTGTATCATCTGGATAAAACAGTTTTGCTCCTACACAGCCGATTCGATCAAACTGTGCATAAGAAACCATCGCCGTCATCCAATCTGGCTCAATCACTTCTGTATCGTTATTCAAGAATAAAAAGTATTTGCCGTTTGCTTTTTCTGCTGCTAAATTGTTGATTCGAGAATAATTGAATGGAATGTCAATCAATTCTACGATAAAGCGATCTTTCAGCTGATGCTTGTATTCTGCAAATAATTCTTGCATTTTTGGATCTGTACTTCCATTATCCGCAATAATGATTTCATAATTTGAATAAGACGTTTTTTCGATGATCGAATCCACACAAGTTTTTAGATCTTCATAGCCATTCTTCGTTGGAATGATCACACTGACCAAATCCTCTTGCAAGACGTCATAAGTAATCTCATAAAATCCAGAAATTCTGCCAGGACGTACGCTTCCTTTGATGTTCCTTCTAAACAGGGCATCTGTCAATGCTTTCACTCCGGAATCATAGATATAACTTTTGGCTTCGCCATTACTTGCAGTTGACCCTGGGATCGTCCGCCAATGATACAAGACTCGGTCAATGTGGTAAATATGATCTGCAGGGATTTGTTCTGTCACACGAAGGACCAAATCATAATCTTGAGAACCTTCATAGCCTTTACGGAAACCGCCAAGTTCTTTAACAATGCTTGTTCGATATACGCCTAAGTGAGAGATATAATTATTTCCCATCAATGTATCAGGAGACCAGTCTGCTTTGAAGTGCGGGTCAAAGCGATTGCCATCTGCATCGATTTTATCTTCGTCACTGTAGATCAAATCCAGTTCTGGATGTACGTTTAGCACTTTTGCCACTTCATATAATGCAAATGGCGGTAATTCATCATCATTATCTAAGAGTGCTATAAACTCTCCTTCTGCCATTTCCAATGCAGAATTAGTTGCCAGACTGATGTGTCCATTTTCTTGTCGGAAAACGACTTTGATTCTATCATCTTTTGCTTGATAGGATTCCAGACACTTTCGGATAGCTGGATCAGTAGAAGCATCATCACTGATACATAGTTCCCAATGATCATACGTTTGATCCAGTACCGAATCAATGCATTTTTCGAGCCATTTGATTTCAACGTTATAGACAGGCATAAGTATGGAAATCAATGGACGGTACGCAAATCCTTGTGCTTCTTTCCTTTGCTCTTTCAGATCTGGTTTCTCATGACGACTGATCCATTCTGCATAGTCGATCGATCCTGGCTTCAATTCCAATTTGACTCGGCGGATCGCTTTTTTTACGCCATGAGTCCTTGCATAATTTATCCCTTTTTTCAGTAATCTTTTTTTTCTTTCCCATGAAGATTCAATGCCGTCATCATAAGGGTATTTACCGTTTAATTTCACAGCTATGCCATTTTGATGTCTCGCTGTTTGGAAGTCTAAGATTGCTTTTCCTCTCATTTTCCCTGATAAACGTACCTTAAAACCACTTTGGGTCTTAACATCAAGATTATATAAATGATTGATATCCAATCTTACGACATGTGTTGCTTCAGCAATCACATTTTCTTTTTCTACCTTTATCGTAGGGATTTCTTTGGTCACTTCATCAATTGCCCAGCCCACAATAAGCAAATCGCCAGTGGCCCGTTCACGAGTGATTTGATCGATAAATACGGCAATTTCTTTTTTTTGCACGATTCGTTTACTCCTTATCTTTATAAGTTAATCATTATTTACATTTCAATGATCCATGATTGACCATTTTGAGCCACTGCTTCCACTAAGAATGAACGTTCTTGCTCGCAAAGGATTCGTAATTCAAATCCCGCTTCTGTTCCTTTTGCGAGCTGTTCTGCTTGATTGACTTCTTCTCGTGAAACAGGAATTGCTTCGAAAAATGGCGATTGGTCAGCTGATAACTTATAGGACAATGGCTGGCGATCCGAATTAGCGATTCCCCATCCGATAATTTTTAATATTTTTGTTTCTGCATCCCAGATTTTCTCGTCAATACATATAGAAAGCTCTTTTTCTTGAATTTTTTTCGATGTTTCTTTCTTACGTCGTCCTAGTCTATGTTTGATTGTCCATTCATCACTTTCCAACAATGTGCAATAGCGATTTGTGGTTGTTTTTAACGTATGGACTAGTCTTGTATTTTCCTCAAGAAGATGATGATTTTCTCTTTCTAATTCATCATTTTTCTCAGAAAGCTGCTTTGTGACTTCAGCCATGGGACGAATCGTTTCCAACAATTCTTTCATTGTTGGTGTCAATTCCCCGATAAAGCGATAGTGACAATGGATAGTCACTTCTTTCCCAGAAATATCCGTTAGAACGAACTCTGGTAATTCTTTCCCATCAAACAAATAACAATCATTTACTGTTTTGACTACAGCATTTGAATCAATAAATGTGAGTTTTTCTCCAGCAGCTTCTGCGCTGAATTCGATAAAGCTAGGTTGTTGCGCGAAGCGAAATACCATTCTTTCCGTTGTTTCTGATACGGGGAAACTTAGTGTCTCATTTTCCCCTGTGAAATTATTGAATGGTATTTGTTGGATTGTTTCATCTTGTTTCGTTTGCTGGGTTACTTCTAACACTTTTACATAATTAGAATTTTGTGGCTGTGCAATGGAACTTTGTGCTACTGGATGTTTCATCAATGAGAAAAAGTATTGGTAGACTTCACCAAATGGTCGCATTTTGAAATCATAGCGTACAGCTTCCGGCAATTCTTCATAAGTTGATTTTAATTCTGTATCACCTACAGCTAAGTACAAATAATCTTCAATATTAATGAATAATCCCGCTTTTTCAAAAACTTTTTGGAAGCCATCATGAGTATAAAAAGAATTATGGGTTTCATCTAAGAGACCATAAGAAGCCCACGGCAATTGGTTATTGAACAAATCGATCATGACAGAATTATGCGCCAAGTTAGGGAATGTAATCAGGATTTCTCCTTCTTCATTCAAAAATTCTCTGACTTTCTTCAATGTTTTTCCAGGATCTACCAAATGTTCTAAAACATCCGCAAACAAGACGTAATCAAATGTCTGTCCAGCATAATAGTTTGCCCACTCAAAACTTTCGATATCACCATAAAATCCATCTTGAGCAAATTCGCTGACAAAATCGAACAATTCCTTATCTAACTCAACAATGCTCACTTCACATTGTTTTGCTCCGATTAAATGTTTCGTTAATCGGCCGTTTCCGGGACCAAACTCTAAAACTTTACTTCCTGGTTTGATCTGTGCGGCAATTTTCCCCACACTGCTTTGTTCATCTAGGTCCATTTCAAAATCATATTTCATTGCTATGAGTCCCTTCTTCCCATTTATGGTCTAAGACCACGATGCCTTCTCCGATATAAGAACCGCTGACAAACAAGTTCATGTACTTTGTCTTATATACCAAAGGAACCGTTGCATTTTCTTCAAAGACCGCAACGTCAAAATAATATTCACCAGCTAACAAACCTAACTTTTCATACTCCAGATAAAAGATATTCTCTCCTTTTTTCCAAGGAATCTTGATACCATCTAGTAGAGTATTAAGTCCGCACACATAAAAATTGTCGACTGTTCGTAGCGCAATTCCTAAAACCGGATTTTTGATTGTATCATCTTTTACTTCATAAGTTACTTTAACGTATAGTTTTTCTCCTTGTTCCAGCATATCTACCGGATTTTTGTCTTTATCCAACAATTCCGCTTTCGTCACGTCGACGATATCTGGAGCGGCGAACCGTTCTACTTGGTTTTTATTCCGATCCACTGTTTTAACTGATTTTTTCTTTAAAAAGTTTTCATAATTCGTCGTTACTTCCATCGTATCGCCATATTCGACGACTTCTCCGTTTTTCAACCAATAGGAACGATCACAAAAACGGCGAATCGAACTGATATCATGAGAAACGAATAAAATCGTCTTTCCCGAGTTCTTGATTTCTGTAAATTTTTCCATACATTTTAGTTGAAATTCAAGGTCTCCTACTGCCAATGCTTCATCCACAATCAAAATATCAGGATTCACATTGATTGCTACAGCAAAAGCTAGACGAACGAACATCCCGCTTGAATAAGTTTTTACAGGTTGATAAATATGGTCGCCGATGTCAGCAAATTCAATGATATCATCGACCATTTCATCGACTTCTTCTCTTGAGAAGCCTAGTACCATTCCATTTAAATAGATATTTTCATAGCCAGAATACTCAGGATTGAATCCTGAACCTAGTTCTAGCAAAGCAGAGATTTTCCCTTCGATTTCCATCGTACCGGATGTTGGTGTCAGTACTCCTGTAATGATTTTCAACATCGTAGATTTTCCGGATCCGTTTTCTCCAACGAAACCGATCATCTCACCTTTTTTTATTTCTACATTCACGTTTTTCAACGCATAAAACACATCATGATAGGATTTCTTAAAAGGATTAAGTGCTTCACGAAATCGATCCGACGGTTTTGCGTACATATTATAAGATTTTGTGATATCTTTTAGTCTAATTGCATATTCTGTCATAGCTATTCTCCTTACAGCACATCTGAAAAATGTGGTTTCAATCTACGGAACACTGCAGAGCCGATTACGAACATTACTAATGTGAACACCCAGAAATACAAAGTATATGTTCCATGCTCCCAGAACCAAGCTTCACTTAAAAACGACTCACGATAGCCTTGAACAACATAGTACAGCGGATTTAATTTCAATATGCTTACAAGACCTGAGTCAAACTGGTTCGGGCTCCATAATATCGGCAATGTCCACATGATCAACTGCAGGACAATCGTAATCAATTGCATGATGTCTGGTAAAAATGGTTGGATGGATGCTGTCAGCCAAGTCAATCCTGTCAAGAAAGCACACATACAAAATAGATAGTAAATCAGCTGTAAAGACATGGCTGAAGGATATATACCATTTATAAGCGCAACAGCTATGCCAATCAGAATGAAGAATAAATGGGTGTACAGATTGGATAGGATTTTCGTCGTGGGCAAGATACGAATATTGAATACGACTTTCTTTACTAAATAAGTATATTCCCGAAAAACAACCGTAGTTGATGCAAAGGCATCAGAGAAGAAGAACCAAGGAATCATCCCTGTAACTAAATATACGATAAATGGGTATTTTGCATCGATCATTTGTGCTTTCAATCCAACGCCAAATACCAGCCAATAAATCAATACAGTAAATAACGGATTGATAAACGCCCATAAGATCCCTAAAAACGATCCTGCATATCTTGATTTGAAGTCATTGATCGAAAACTGTAGCAGTAATTTTCTGTTCTGATAAATGTCCTTCATAAATAAATACAAATCTTTAAACATTTGTGTTCCTCCAAGCGATTTCAGTGAATTACAGTCAAGTGCCATTTTACCATATTTTTGGTACCGAGCTGCGTTCTTATTTATTTCTTAATTTTCTATGATACAAGATTTTCTCTAACGTTTCTATTTTACAGAAGATGCTAGACAATTGCAATAAACCAAAAAAGGCTGCGACGGTTGTCACAGCCTCTCTCGTATTTTGCGCCTATCAATGATAGCGTTGGATCCTAGAAGAATGAGCGCTATCTGGTTGTTCCTCATAACTTGGATCCCCAGCATTCATGTCGTCATATGGCTCTTCTATGTCATAGTATTCTTCCACAACTTTCGTTTCATCATAGCGATGAACGGACATAGCCAACAGGATATAAATAATCGGAACCCATGGGTATGAAGTCAATGTATCCTCCATAAATGACTGCATCATCACCGCAAAAAAGGCCCAGATAAAAGTCATCTGCCCGTTGGATAAATCTGCTTTCAACGTTAAGCGACCAATAAAAAGGATAAGCAGTAAAGCAGCAACTCCAAACCCTATTAACCCATAGATATTCAAAATAGAATTATAACTATTGTGGTTTCCTAAAAATTGGTTTCCTCGTTGGAAGATGAATGTTTTCATCCCTAGTAAAACTTGCTCAGATTTTTCTCCTAGCGTCTGATAGAATTTATGCCAAATATCTTCTCGACCGGTAAACAAATTGACTTTTTCGGAAACAGCGGCTAGATAAGAAATCGGTAAAGCCAAAAGAATCGTAACCGTATAGGCAATAAACGGTGCACGAATGACACGCATCAATGATTTAGGTAAAAGATCCAATATTGCAAAAACAATCAATGCAACTAATGCGCCTCTTGATTGGCAGACCCAAATACCTAAAAAGGCAGCAACGACTGCTATCCCACCGATGATTCGAACATACCATCGTTCAAAAGAACTTGCAAATCCGCTGATCAATAAAGCAAGAGTCATCAAAGAACTTCCGATTGTATTCGTATTGATCCAAATATCAGAAAGCGAATTGCCTGGCGTCCAGATGCTTTGTCCTTCTGGTACTTGGATCTCTGTAAATACACGATATAACGTGATTCCGAGGAAGACCGTAAAGACAAGCAGATAAATCCCGCGATCCCATTTTGTCCACTCAATCCATTTAATTACTAAACAAAATAAAATAATCAAAGGAAACAGTAAATCTCCAAATAAAGACTCATTTCTTAATTCCCGAAAGTAAGAAAAGAAAATGAAAAGTGCAAGCGCAACACCTAGATAAAGAAAATCGACGCCTTTTGCTTTATAAACATTTAAAATGAGCAAAATAGCCACACTAAAAGTGATAAGTAGCGAACTGTTGTTATATATAAACAAAGTGGCTGGGAAGCTTAATCCTGCTGTCCAAACAAAAAAGACCAGCGTCAGCAACAAAAGCAAGAAACCAGCACTCATTTTGTTGACAAATTTTTGTACGATTGCTTGAATTATCTCCACTCTCCTTTCTAATAATACTTCAGGGTTATTCTCAGCTAGCCCATTACTGTAAGACTAGCTGATTTTCCTGAGTTTGTGTTTGTGGTACATCTGGATAATCCGGATATTCTACTTTAAAAATCATATAACCATCTTTATCCGGTCCATATAGTTGTGTGAATTGAGCTTCGTATAACTGATTGTAATCAGTTAACGGTCGTTTACTGATTACATAGTTGATCCCTAATTTTTCTGCGTCTTCAAAATTCAACGTGACTGAGAACATATCTGGACGATCTAAAATGAACTTTGTATCTTCCTTAGCGATAAAAGCTCTTGTGTGAGCATACCGATTATAATACTTCTCATATTCTTCTTTTGGATCGATTTTCTTCCATGCAGCCATATCTGGATAAAAGCGGACTGTATTGAAAGATTTCACACCCAAAGTTGGGGTGAAGTTATACAGTTCATCTTCAGTCAACCAGACTTTGCCAGGGTCTTGTTGATCGATTTTTCGGATTTCTTTTGCCAGTGTTTTTTCAAAAATCGCTCCAGTACCTTCTACGACTGGATTGACAAAAAAACCAGATGCGATGATCACGCCGGCAAAAGCAAGATAAAACAAGCGTCTCCAGCCAAATAATGCAAAAGCTAAAATCACTGTTCCCAACACAGCAACTGCGATGGTTTCGAAATCTGAAAAATAATTATCCATCTTCGAATGAGTAATTGCATAGAAATAAGACCATGCGTTTACTGCCAGTAAAATGAATTTATACCAAATAGGAATAACATCTTCTCTCCAAATATAAGCGATGAACCAAATTGATAATAGGCAAGCCGCAAAACTAAAAGTAAGGATGGCTCTTAAAGGAGGAACATAAGACAGCAGAGTAATTTCTGCTAGCCATTTTGGCAATCCAACGGTAATCCAAAAGATAGAAAACAGACAAAAAATCATCAAAATACGTCCCAATAACTTTTGTTCACTATCTTTTTTGCCAAATAACACAAATGGACTGGCTAGGAATACAGTTGGAAAGAAGTGATAGAACAAAGCCACTTCAGAGTTATTCGAATAGTTGATGTCTTCAAAAGGGATTTTCCAGTTTGTCAGGAAAGAAAAAAATTCGCCAATCGTCCACTTTCCACCGGTGCTGACTCGTTTTCCTGGATATAAGGTATCCAAAGAAGCTAACAATGCGTCTTTTGACGTCAGCCAGAAATGAACCATGACTCCGCCAATAAATAAAACTGCCCCTCCAATCAACACTACATCCAACAGATCCCAAGAAATTTTCTTGCTGTAGTAAATAAGCAAGCCAACAAAATAAAAAATCAGCAAGTACGCCAGCATCACTTGATGGGCTGGGTAAATCACTAAAATAAACCCAATACCGAAAATAACCACCAAAAACATCATCAACGTTCGCAACCATTTTTTATCATGATTGTAGAAATAATGATAAAAAGCAGTCATCAGTCCCAAAGTAAAGAAAATCAAATCGCCCACATGCTGCATGAACCACCACTGGACTGCTGGAGAAAACGTCAGCGCAAATGCACCGATCAGCGATAGAGCTTTTTTTCTCTTCGTTAATATCATCAGTACTTCGAATCCAAGCAAGACCATGACGACTAATTTCATCGCCCAATAAAAGGAAAGGCCTCGATCTCTTCCGAGGAAAAAGAATCCCCAGTTGAATGGTTTTCCGATAACCGTAATATCCTTTACAGGAGAATTATACGCAATGATCATATTTTGTCCGTTCAATGAATAATCTTCGTTCACCAACGGAAAGTCCTCTTCAGCTTGTGAGAGGTAAAAAGGTGTCTGCACCAGCCATTCATCTGACCGCACTTCCCGATTCTGTCCAAAAATCACATCAGTTTTTTTCCCATCGTCTCTTTGCGACACATATTTATCCCAAACACCAAGTGAACTTCCGTTTAAATTAAAAGTAACAATGACCACGATGACTAAAACACCAATAAGGTATCGGAGTTTTAGAAACAGGTCAAGCACCAAATTCGAATCTGCCTGATTCGCTTTTGGTTTTTCTTTTCGTCGTGCACTTCTTGTTTGTTTTTCCATATCATGCTCCAAATTCTATTTGATAAAAAGGAAATTACTTATTCATTTTTTTGGCAGCTTCCAGCATTTGCGCAAGTGCTTCTTGCCAAGTTGGTATGGCAAATCCTAACGCTTCTGTCTTTTTCAGGCTCATGACTGAATACTGCGGACGCGTTGCTTTTTGTGGAAATTCTTCTGATGTAACAGGCGCTACTTCCACATCTGTATCTTTCAATATTTCTTTTGCAAATTCATACCAAGAACAGCTATTTTTGTTCGACAAATGATAAATACCGAATGGTGCTTTTTCTTCGATAACATATACCATAAATTCTGCCAAAGTACGTGTCCAAGTTGGCCGCCCGAACTGGTCATTTACTACAGTCAGTTTGTCGCGGGTTTCCGCTAGGCGTTGCATCGTGAAGACGAAATTGTGTCCATAAATCCCGAAAACCCAAGAAGTTCGAATGATATAATAGTCTTCTAAAATCTCTTCTACTGCTTTTTCACCTAATAATTTCGTACGACCATATTCATTTAGCGGATTCGTTTGGTCATCTACTTCGTACTCTACATTTTTGTTTTTTCCATCGAAGACATAGTCTGTACTGATATAGACGAATTGAGCATTCACAGCTTTTGCTGCAAGTGCTACATTTCTTGTGCCATCGACATTGATTTTCTCATCTAATTCTTTTGCTTCTTCTTCTGCTTTATCTACTGCTGTGTAAGCTGCACAATGGAAAATAACATCCGGTTTTAATTCTGTAATATAAGCCATTGTTTTCTCAGCATCTGTGATATCCAAGTCTTTTGCATCTGTTGAAACATATGGCAGATTTTTTTCATCTAATAAATGGCGCAATTCTGTACCTAATTGTCCATTTCCTCCAGTTAATAAAAACATATGGTTATCCGCTCCTTGATTTTTATTTTAAAAAAGAGACAGGCGAGCGCCTGCCTCACATGTGTTTTTCCATTAATACAGTGAAATTTCCTCTGTATTATTGTCCATTTTTGGCATATGCTGCTTCAACGGCCTCTTTTTCTTTTTTCCACCAGTCTTCATGTTCTTCGTACCATTTGATCGTGTCAGCCAACCCATCACGGAAGTTCGTAAACTCAGGCTGCCAACCTAGCTCTTCTCGCAATTTTGTCGAATCGATTGCATAACGCAAATCGTGCCCTGCACGGTCGTTTACATGGTCGTATGCGTCTTTTGGTTGACCCATCATTTCTAAGATCAATTCCATCACGGTCTTATTATCTTCTTCGCCGTCCGCACCGATCAGATAGGTTTCGCCAATTCTGCCTTTTGTCAAGATCAACCACACTGCTGAAGAATGATCATTTGTATGGATCCAGTCACGAACATTTTTCCCTTCACCATATAATTTTGGACGAATACCGCTTAAAATATTCGTTACTTGGCGAGGTATAAATTTTTCAATATGCTGGTAAGGACCATAGTTGTTTGAACAATTTGAAATAGTTGCACGTAAGCCAAAAGAACGTACCCACGCTTTTACTAACAGATCTGAACCAGCTTTTGTAGAAGAATATGGGCTTGAAGGATTATATGGTGTTTCGGCAGTGAATTTTTCTCCTTCGCCTTCTCCATGTCCCGGTAGGTCTTCACGTAATGGAAGATCTCCGTAAACCTCGTCAGTAGATACGTGATGATAGCGTACATCATACTTGCGGCAAGCTTCTAAAAGTGTATACGTACCAATGATATTCGTTTGTACAAATGGGAAAGGATCTTTTAATGAATTATCGTTATGGGATTCTGCCGCGTAATGAACAACTGCGTCCGCTTCTTTTACTAGACGATCCACTAATTCTGCATCTGCAACATCTCCTACGACCAATTCTACGCGATCGCTAGGAAGTCCAGCCAAGTTCTCTTTGTTTCCTGCATAAGTCAGTTTATCCAAAACAGTGACATGCACTTCTGGATGATTGTTTACCACGTAATGAACGAAATTAGAGCCGATGAATCCGGCACCTCCGGTAACAATGATGTTTTTCATAAGAAAATTTCTCCTTAATTCTTAGATTTCTCCGTAAACAAATGGATTTTCTGCTTCAAATTCTTTTAATGTCGGATGACGGTGATCTTTTTCAGACATAATCGCTCTTGATGGATCAATTGGCCAATCAATCGCTAAATCTGGATCATCAAATGCGATGCCTCCATCTGCTTCTGCATTATAGTAATTATCACACTTGTAAAGGAAGTTCACGTTTGGTGTCAAAGTAACGAATCCATGTGCATATCCTTTAGGTACAAGCAACTGACGATGATTATGTTCAGATAAGATAAATCCGTCCCATTGACCATAAGTCGGGCTGCCTTTGCGGATGTCCACTACTACGTCTAAAACTGCTCCAGTAACCACACGAATCAATTTTGTCTGTGCAGCTTCTCCTTTTTGGAAATGGAGTCCCCGAAGAACACCAGCTTCAGCAGATAATGAATGATTGTCTTGAACAAAGTCATAATCTAATCCATGTTCTGCAAATTTTGCTTTTGAATAGCTTTCTGTAAAAAAACCGCGATGGTCGCCAAAGACATCCATTTCTACGATTTTTACATCTGTTAATTTTGTATCTGTTACTTTCATCTGTAGGAACTCCTTATTCAGCGGCCAAATTCAATAAATATTGACCGTATTGATTTTTTTTCAAAGGCTGTGCAAGGGCTAGCAGTTGTTCTTTATCAATGTAGCCCATACGGTAAGCAATTTCTTCCAAACAAGCCACTTTTAAGTTCTGACGTTTTTCAATCGTTTCGATAAAGGTAGATGCTTCAAGCAATGATTCATGTGTTCCTGTATCAAGCCAAGCAAATCCGCGTCCCATAAGTTCTACAGATAGTTTTCCTTTATCCAAATATGCTTTATTGACATCTGTGATTTCTAGTTCTCCACGTTCTGACGGTTTGATTCCTTTAGCAATAGAAATCACCTCATTGTCATAAAAATAAAGGCCAGTTACTGCGTAATTTGATTTTGGCTGAGCAGGCTTTTCTTCAATCGACAAAGCTTGCATATTCTCATCAAATTCTACTACACCAAAGCGTTCTGGATCATTGACATGATAGCCAAATACTGTCGCGCCTGCATCTTTTGAAGCTGCTCGTTGCAACATTTTAGACAGACCGCCACCATAGTAAATATTGTCCCCTAATACCAAACAGACACTGTCATCTCCAATAAATTCTTCTCCAATGATAAATGCTTGTGCCAATCCATCTGGACTTTCTTGTACTGCATATTCGATCTGCAGTCCTAAATCATTTCCGTTTCCAAATAATTCCTTGAAACGTGGTGTATCTTGTGGCGTTGAAATAATCAGAATTTCTTTGATTCCCGCCAACATCAGAGTAGACATTGGATAATAAATCATTGGTTTGTCATAAATCGGCATCAATTGTTTCGATGTTGCCTTTGTTAAAGGGTACAGACGTGTTCCGCTGCCCCCAGCAAGAATGATTCCCTTCATGGATATATGCTCTCCTTTTTGATTTCAAATTTCACTTTGCTATTATCTCATCAATCGTTATATTTGTCATGGAAATATTAAGGATTTAAACATCTTTTATCAACGTTTAAACCATTTTCGTTTGATCAACGCCGTAATCAGATGAACACGCCAAGAAATTTTTTGGCGTAATTTAGAATGCGTTTCAATCTCACTCGCATTTAAATCATGTCTTCGATACAGTGTCAAAGGTTCTCTCAGAAACCCAGTCTTCCTTCCTCCCAACAAACCGATCCACATGTCATGCATAGGCACTTCTGAGGGAATCGGCAAAATATCGGATTTCAACGAAGAGCGAAAAGCCATACCTGCACCAATATAATGACTTCGTATCACATTATTGACCCATCCTTCTTTGGAATTTCGGAATGAAAAATAGGAGGCATGGATCTCTTGCAGCTTACTGTTCACAATGATCAAATCTGAAACGACTACTAACTGATCCGGATGCTGTTCAAAATAGTCAGTGATTTTTTTCACTTTTGTCTCTAACCAAACATCATCTTGATCTGCCAAAAAGATTAGCTCTCCTTTCGTCTGCTGGATCGCATAGCCAAAATTAGCGATCAACCCTTGACGAGGTCCTGAAAAAAGCTTTATCCGTCTATCTTTTTCTGCGTATTCAGTCAATATATCCCATGTATCATCTACTGACCCATCATCAGAAATAATCACTTCATCTTCTGCTGAAAGCTGAGATAAAATACTATCCAACTGCTCTCTTAAATATCTGCCCCCATTAAAGGTAGCTATACAAACCGAACGCACGAATTCACACCTTCCAATTCTTAACATATGAGCGCAAAGTCATCCGCCAGATATGCCGGTTTTTGACGGTCAAAAACTGTTTAACTGTTCTTAACAATAATTGTTGTCGGTGACTGGATAAATGTCTTTGATCATATTCATGATAAAATAGATTTTCTGCTTGTAAAATAGAACGGTATCTATTGCTTGAAACTTTTTCATAGTCTAATACCGAAAGATCATGTTCCAGTCGTACTGGTAGTATCTCCACCGTTTTTTCCAACTGATTCACTTTCCAAAACAGCCAATGATCCAAAAAATCTAAAGAAAAAGCAGGATTAAACCCGCCAATCTTTTTTAGAAATTTGACAGACCATGCCACACCTGAATTGATTGCCATGATTCTTTCAGCTGTCGTACCGTCTACTTCTACTGCTTGTGCTGTGCGATTGATATAATGATTTGAATAGACGGGAGAAACTTGCCGTCCCCCAGAAAAAATCATCGGAACTGCAGCAACACATTCATCTGTAAAAGCTACTTTACGCAAGATTTCAAAATAGTCGTCGACTAGCCTCGTATCCTGATCCAATGTAACGATACAACGTGTTCTTTCATTTGCTTGAGACAACGCATAATTATAAGCTGCCGCTAATCCAGGGTTTTGCGGATCATGATAGTAAATGGTATTTTCTTTTTCAAACAGCTCATTTTGCTGTCTTTGAGGACTATTATCGTAAATAACAAGCTGAATATGCTTTTCGCTAAGTGCTTTGCTTAATGGTTCATAAGTAGGAGATTGGCTGAATAGTTGCTGATAGAGCACGACTACTACTACTATTTCTGGTTTCATCAGAAAAAACGCCACCCCCACTTATTGAAAAATTTCATCATAGAAGTCAAAAACACACGAAAAAGTTTTGCATTTCGATGTGCACCCTTTCCATAAAAATGGACGACTGCATAAAAGGGTGTGTACAATAATTTGTAACCTGCTTTTTCAAAACTCAAACACAAGTCATTATCTTCAAAGTACATGAAGAAACGCTCATCAAATCCCCTTATCTCTTTAAATTTATCAATATCAGCTACCATAAAACTGCCCGAGATCATTCGCACATAACTATCAACATCAGTGGGCAAGCCACGGCATTCAAAGACAGCTAGCCGTTTATCAAACCTTTTTTTGACCCATTTGAAAGGCACAAAGCGCAAAACATAATCAAAAACAGCCAGCCGCTCACGGATGAGGTGCTGAGTGGTCCCATCTTCATTAAGAATCTTAGGTGCTAACATCGCGCATTCGGGATGTTCTTTCAGTAACAACACCAATGCTGTAACTGTTTCTTCATCCACTAAAATATCTGGATTACAAATAATACCATAGTGGCAATTGCTGTTCAGCAGATTGTGATTATGTCCATAACCGAAACCGGAATTTTCATCATGAAAATAGATTTCGATATACGGATATGTCACATATTCTTTTAGTCTGCTTTTATATTCCGGAAGGGAGTTGTTGTCAAAAATCCGAATTTTTATCGCTGTTTCATCTTTTACAGTTGAAATAAAATTATCTAGTGTCCGAAAAATCTTATCACTGTTCGCCGTTACAATACTAATAAGAATTGGCTGGTTTAATTTGTTATTCATCTATATGACGGTTCCATTTCTTCAAATATTTCTGTTTTACTTGCGTACGATACTCTTTATTCCCTAAAAATCGCAATGTTTTTAAAATAAACTGATGTTTCTCGTTAATCAGACCAATCAATTCAAATAATAAAATTGCAGCAAATAGCATAGCAATAATCAATACAATCGTTCCGATTCTTCCAGTATAATTCATGACCATAGCTGTGAAAGAAAACATCAAAGCCATCGCATAAATCGTCAAGACGGCACCTTTATGAGTAAATCCTAAACTGATTAGTCGGTGATGAAGATGTTTTTTATCTGCTGTAGAAAAAGAAACACGGTTTGCTTTTCTTCTAATGATAGCAAAAAACGTGTCTGTTACCGGAACGCCCATGACGATCAGTAGAGAAATTGACGAAACAAAAGTTACGTTCTTCAGCCCTTGTAGTGAAAGGACGGCCATCATGAACCCTAAGAATAACGCTCCTGTATCGCCTAAATAAATCTTTGCCGGATAAAAATTGTACGGGAAAAATCCGATAATGCTTGCTACAAGACAGAAAATAACAACCGGGATGTACACTGTGGAAGCATGAAGGAAAAAATACCCAATGATGCCTATCGTGATTAAACCAATCAATGAAATCCCTGCCGCTAGCCCATCTAAACCGTCAATCAGATTGATTGCGTTCGTGATACCGAAGATCCAAAAAATCGTTACAGGGAAACTAAGCCACCCTAATTGGATATAGCCAATAAAAGGAAGCGTAAAGGAATCAATGCGTATATCTGCTACAAAATAAATAATAAGAGAGGCAAGCAAGATCCCTACACTCTTTTGTTTAGGCGTCAGCTCAAATTTATCATCGAGTACTCCTGTGACGATGATCACCAAAGAAGCGAGCAAGATCGGCACAATATACGATTGTGGAATGATTTTACGGAATAAGAATAAAGTCGATATAACAAATGAAATAAAAATGGGCAGTCCGCCTGCGGAAGGCATTGGAACTTTGTTTATCCTTCTTTCATTTGGTTTGTCGACCATACCCGTTTGTACTGAAATGATTTTAAATACAGGTGTTAATATCAGTGATAATAAAATTGTCAGAAAAAATCTTATAACCATACTAAAAGAAACAAGCATATGGGCACCTACTTTAATTAAGAGTCATAATTATTATAAATTACTGATATAAATTTACAATAAGAACTCTTGTTTCTACTTTTTTTTATGAGAAAATTTAGCTTTCAATTTATTGAACCATTTTCGGCTTGGATCTCGACGTTTTTTGATTTGATGTCCCGTCACGTATTCTTGAACAACTGCATTGATGATTCCGCCCAAAATGATGATCGTAGCAGCAAAATTAAGCCAAAGCATGAGGACAATAAAACTTCCTATGATCTGATAACCGCTGATCCTCGTTGCAAAATATCTGGCATAGATACTAAACACTTGTGATAACAGCATCCAGCCGACAGTAGCGAAGATCGTACCTGGAATAATCGTCTTCAACTTCAACTGAGCATTAGGGACAATTAAATAAATCAAGAACATGATGACAAATAAAGCCACCAATGTGATTGGCCATTTCAACGTTTGGAACTGATCAATAAAGTTCACAGGTATTTGTACAATCGGTTGGATCGCATCTAAAATCAGCTGTCCTAAACCAAGAACGATAGTTACTCCACTAATGGCAATCATGAACAAGACGATCACAATCAGCGAGAAGAAGCGGACAATCAAAAAATTTTTTCTATTTTCTACGCCATACGCTTTATTCATCGCAATTTGTAAAGCGTTGATACTTTGACTGGCAGACCATAAGGCCGCCAAAGCAGAAACGGATAGCAAACCGCCTGAACTTTGTGTCAAAAGGTCCTTGATTGCAGGGCCAATAAACTGGTAAACGGTCTCAGGAATCACTTCTCGTAAATAGGTCAGTACAGTCTCTTGATCGATGTGGAGAAACGGCAAAATATTACCAAAAGCAATAATCAATGGAAATAAAGACAAGAGTAAATAATAAGCAACGACAACCGAGGTCGTACTCATTTCTGAATCAGTGATGCGCTTTTGAGTCGTCTCAATAAAGCGCATCAGGTTTTCATTTTGTTTTATTTTGTTCCAAACTTTCATGTACCTCTCCCGTACCTATTGATTGGCTGGTTCAATAGGTACCTTCTTCTCCTTGTGATGTCAAGATTCTAGGGCCATCTTTAGTAATAGCCAATGTATGTTCATATTGGCAAGATAATCCGCCGTCTCTTGTATAAGCAGTCCAGCCATTAGGATCCATTTTCATTTTCCAAGTTCCGGTATTGACCATAGGCTCGATCGTGATGACCATACCTTCTTTCAATCGCAAACCTTTTCCAGCTTCTCCGTAATGAGGAACGGCTGGTTCTTCATGGATCGTAGGACCAACGCCATGACCAATAAAGTCACGGACGATTGCTAGATTTTCGCCTTCTACATACGTTTGGATAGCATGACCGATGTCGCCGATTCGATTTCCTACTTGTGCTTGCTCAATACCGATGTACAATGCTTTCTTCGTTACTTCCATCAATCGGTCGATCTCAGGTGTAGATTCTCCTACTACATAAGCCCAACAAGAATCGGAAATGCCGCCTTTCAAATCGATACACATATCGACTTTTACCAAATCGCCGCTTTTCAAAGGTTTTTTCCGAGGAAATCCATGACAAATTTCGTCATTGATACTGATACAAGTTGCATATTCATACCCTTCGAAGCCAATTTGCGCAGCGATTCCTCCATGACTCTCGATATAGTTTCTGACAAATACCTCAATATCCCAACTTGTTATGCCTGGTTTGATAAAATCACGCAGATTTTTATGTACATCTGCCAATAAAGCGCCAGATTCTGCCATCATTTCAATTTCACGTGCTGATTTTAAAGTAATCATATTTTCGTCTCCTTTTTACAAATCTCTCTCATTTTAACATAGCGGCATACATTTAGCCAAATGACATTTCCCATGTGTCTCTAGGTTTTATTTTCTTTTCAACGATGTTTTGGTATAATTCATAATTGTTAAATAATTTTAAACAAGGAGGCACATCATGGCTTTAGCAAAAATCGTATATGCTAGCATGACAGGAAATACTGAAGAAATCGCCGATATTGTTGCAGAAGCATTTGAAAATATGGATATCGAAGTCGAAATCAACGAATGTACCCAAGTAGATGCAGATGAATTCGAGGAGGCAGATATTTGCGTCGTAGCTACTTATACATACGATGATGGCGATCTTCCTGATGAGATTGTAGATTTTTATGAAGACTTGCAAGAGTTGGATCTATCAGGGAAAATCTACGGCGTCTGCGGATCTGGAGATACTTTTTACGATGAATTCTGTAAATCAGTGGATGACTTCGATGCTGCTTTTGGAAAAACAGGCGCATCAAAAGGCGCAGAAAATGTAAAAGTAGACTTAAATGCTGAGGAAGAAGATATCGAAAATCTAGAAGCTTTCGCTAAAGAATTAGTCGCAAAACTTTAATATGCTTGAGATATAAAAGAGCCGTCCAGATTGAATCAATCTAGACGGCTCTTTTATTGTATTCATGGAAGAGTTCTTCGGGAGTTAAAAATGTATACGCTGTAAGAAAAACGAAATTTTCCTTATGTTGACACATCTCTTGTTATCTACTGATTGGTGAAACTCTTGAGTATATTCAATCGATTTCGATTGGTTCTTTGAGATTCAAGATTGCATCAATGCTGTCTTGGATCATTTTTTCAATCTGCTCATCAGTTGGATGGATAATACTTGAAGACATCAAAGCTGCAATCCCGGTAGCTATGATCCATGTACCGTTATGCAAGGATTCAATCTGCTCTTCTGAAAGATCCGCATAGGCTGGGTCCCGTTTCACTGTATTCACAAAGTAAGTATAAGAGAAATTTTGCATCTCTTTTCCTCCACCATATTCTTCTAAGTACAGTGAACGATACAACTTCTTCTCTCTTCTTGCAAAATGGATATAATTAAAAGCAAGATCGATAATCGTATTCCCTGTATGCTCAACTGGAAACACTTCGTATTGCAAATAATCATAGATTTGTTCAAAAAGTGCTTGTCTCAAGTCATCCATATTTTTGAACTCAAGATAGATCGGCTGCGTGGAACAATTCATTTTATTCGCGATGTTTCTCGCAGTAAATCGTGTAAATCCCTCGGTGGCAGCTACTTCATAAGCAGCTGCCAAAATCTGTTCTTTAGTAATCGTCTTTTTTCTTGCCATATTTTTTTAATCTCCTCAATTTTTTTATAACGCTTCCACCATTGATTAATTTCATTGTAACATGTTTTTTTGATATGCAAAATTAGTTTTCGATTTTCTTCACAAGCTAAAATAGCAAGTTGTGCCATAGAACGTGAAACGCAACCATAAAAAAATAACCTCCTTTTTTTATTTAAAGCTACATTGTTTGAATCATGATTAAATGGTATCATGCTAATAGTTACCAGAAAAAATGGTGAGGAGGAATTTTTATTATGTTATCCGATTTTAATGAACTTCTAAAAAAATATGCACGCTTAATTGCAGAAACTGGCGTGGCCACAGAAAAAGGTCACACAGTCGTTTTACAGATCAGTGTGGACCAAGCACCCCTTGCTCGCTTGATCACACAAGAAGCTTACAAATTAGGAGCTGCTGAAGTCATTGTTCAATGGACAGATGATCAGATTCAAAGAGAATTTCTTTTACATGCAGCAACAGATCGTATTGAGAATGTGCCACAATCTAAAATCGATCAAGCGGATGAATGGCTTGAAAAAGGAGCAAGCAGGATCAGTGTCGTTTCTGCCGACCCTGATGCGTTTGCCGGTGTAGACAGCCACCGAGTAGCAACTTATCAAGCAGCCGCCGGTAAAGCATTAATGAATTTGCGCAAGGCAACTCAGGCAAATAAAGTCAGTTGGACTGTTGTAGCTGCTGCTGGTAAACAATGGGCAGCAAAAGTTTTTCCAGATCTGCCAGAAGAAGAACAAGTTGATGCATTATGGGATCAAATTTTCAAAACAACTCGTGTCTACGAAGAAAACCCTGTTTTAGCATGGAAAAAACACGATGAGAAATTAGCAAAAAAAGCAGAAGAATTGAATCAAGAACAATTTTCTGCCCTGCACTACACTGCTCCTGGTACAGATATCATCATTGGATTGCCTAAAAACCACCTTTGGGAAGGTGCCGGAAGCTACAATGCTCGAGGGGAAAAATTCATGGCAAATATGCCAACAGAAGAAGTGTTCACCGCACCTGACAGTCATCGAGTAGATGGGTATATTTCAAGTACAAAACCACTGAGTTATGCTGGTACGATCATCTCTGGTATGAAATTTACTTTCAAAGATGGAAAAGTAGTTGATTTTTCTGCCGAACAAGGCGAAGATGTCTTAGCAAAACTGCTTGATACCGATGAAGGTGCGCGTCGTCTAGGAGAAGTGGCACTTGTTCCTGACCCTTCACCTATTTCTCAATCTGGTATCATTTTCTTCAATACATTATTTGATGAGAACGCATCGAACCATTTAGCCTTAGGGTCTGCTTATGCCTTCAGTGTGAAAGGCGGTACAGAAATGTCCGACGAAGAATTAGCAGAAGCTGGTTTGAATAGAAGTCAAACCCACGTAGATTTCATGGTAGGATCTGACAAGATGGATATCGATGGAATCCGCGAAGACGGTTCTACAGTACCGATTTTCCGTAATGGAGATTGGGCTTGAGTGAAATCTTGCTAAGCGCGTATAAAATAATACAAAATATAGATAAATGGATCTAAGTTAACAACTTAGATCCTGTTTTTTTGCAAACAAACTGTCTGCTTTAAATAAAATAACAACCTATATAAAAATGAATTTCATTGAAATGCTTTGCTATCGATTTCTTTGCGTGGTATCTTATTTCTCTGTCTCTTTTTACTAGGTCTGCTTTTTCATGTATTCATAGAAATTTTCTTTTAATCTAAAAAAACAATGTCCTTAAAATAAAGGACATTGTTTTTAGATATAAGTCAAAAAGATTGAACGTATTAGTGTACTTCCATTTTTAACTTTTAAACTTCTCCTACAACTTGCACAGTGAATCTTTGTTCACGATCCCAATTAAAAGCAGTTACACCTACATCTAATAATCCACTTCCTCCCAAGTGCCAAGTTAGATATTCGTCACGTGCCATATTTCTCACAAAATACGCATTACCTGCTGGAATCAATTGCCACAGCGACCCTTCATCCCCTTTTGACAAATTCGGGTTTATAAACCATCCCCCACTATATACAAGATAAAAAGGTCTAGAGGAAAATAACGGTGTCTCTTCCCGTATATAATAACCACCCGAATTTTCATTGTATTCCATTACCCAACGTTGTGCTGCATTTGATGGGGCATATGTTTCCATAAACAATTCATTCCATAAATAAGGATCTGGTTCTGTATGCGTCATAGCAAGCGTTGGGTCACTAGCAGCAAGAAGTGAAACAACTTTATTATTATATGTATTTCTAGCATGTTCGCTAGCATCCACCGTCCCAGTCCCTAAAAACCCACTACATAAAGATGTCAAGACGATCGTACTAAGTATTAATTTTGCTTTTTTCATTTTCTACTTCCTCCTTTTTTATCAAAGATTGAGAAAACCTTTGATTCCTACTTTAAATTTTTTTATATTTTTTATTAAGGTACTAAATAAGAAGATTCTTTATGTACTTATTCAAACTAACTAGATATTCCAAATCGAACAAAAAACTTCAGATCTTCCAATTATTCTAGCTGTGAAGTGCTGTTTGTATCAACTATACTTAGTACTCTCCCACTTTCGTGATTCTCTATGTAGTGCACCTGTACATTATGTGTCCAGATTAGCATAAGAAGTTAAACATACTTATGCCCACTAGAAAGGCTCTAGCTCCATAGCATTGGAAAAGCTACACGCCTACCAGTAAAACCACCTTGTTCTATTACCCTTGCGTCTGCGAAAGCCCTAAGTAAAATGATCAATGTAGCGCTAAGAATCCATTTTTTTAATTTTTCTCCTTCTTTCATTTTTATTTTTATTTTTTTACTTTCCGTTTTAATGAAAATGTTTTTTTATCACCCTCCCTCAATAACAATTATACCCTTATATCAATAAATAATGAAGTTTTTTTAATTATAAAACATTTAATTTTCGTTGTTTTAAAATAAAAAAACCTGTATCACAAAGGATACAGGGGTTATTTATACGTTCCTGACTGGAATTGAACCAGCGACCTATCGCTTAGGAGGCGATTGCTCTATCCTACTGAGCTACAGGAACAATTTCAATAAATCAATTGTAGCTTGTTTGTTTTTTACTTGCAAGCTTATCTGCTAAAAAAATCAGCTTGTAAGTTAGGCAAAACGTTTCCACTAGCTCTTAACAGATGATAAACTAGGAGTAGAATGAAATAATACAGGGAGGTTCTTTCCAATGAATGAGAAGCCAAAAGAAAAAGTATATGCCGAACGCTTAGATTCATCTAAAAAAAATCGGGAAAAGATTACGAAAGAAGCAATCCAAGACCACAAAACAGAAAACCCTAAAACAAAAGAAAACAAAAAATTCAAATTTACAAAAAAAGAGGATTTACTTTAACATTTTCCTTCAAATGCCAAATGAAAAAACAAAAGGGTGGTGACAAAAATATTGTCATCACCCGTTTTTTATTAAAAATAGTCATTAAGGATTGGCTGTTGCTGTGGCAAGATCGAGCTTAACGTTTCTTCATATTCTTTTGCCACCTGTATCCTCTCTTGGAATACCAGCTCTTCAACTTTACGATATCCTAATAATAGCTGTGTGATATGTTGGATACTTCCGCGAACGATTGGTAATGCCGTTTGTTCTACTTTTGAGAGATGGTTTTTTCCATTTTCGATCGTTACTTCCACGATTCCTTCATTCCATTTTGCATACTGATCTTCTTCTATCTGAAGGGCAAAGGCAGCTTGTTTCTTTCTAAATGGATATTTTTCCAAAAACAAAGAAATATCTACGATCCTCGCCATCATATAAGGTGTGATCGTTACAGAAGCAAATGGATTTGCTAATAGATAATTTTGATCATTGCCACCGTAGCCACATGAATATTCAAATGTTTCAAAAGCACCGTTATGGGAACTTACAAAGCGGACAAGGCTGCAAAAGGCATCATGATTCAAAAATCCCCATTCCACAATAATAAAGGAAGACGCTGCAAGCTGGTAAACGACATAGCCCATTGCTTCCCCAGTATCATCAAAATACAAAGCAAACTGGTAATTACCTTTTTGCTTGAATTTATACGTATACCACCAGTCTTCGCGCTTCAGACCAGCTCGTTGGTTTTCAGGCATCTGTTCATAAATTCGTTTGATTGCAGCTTTTGCATCTTCGAAATTCATACGCTTCATCTTGCCAGATTTTTTTTTGGTAAACGGCACGTCACGACTGTTTAGTTGATAACTGATTTTATCAAACGATTGTTCATAGCCATAGCGCCGATAGAAGGGATAGGAGAATGGCGCCAGATAAGATAAGCTTACTTTACGATCACGGCAATCTTCAAGGATCTTTTCCATGATCTGATTGATTCCGCCTTGTCCCCTTGCTTCAGGATAAGAAGCAACATAGCCAATACCGGCCATTAAATACTCTTGTCCGTAAAAATTCACTGGAAAAGGAGTCGCCATGACTTGACTTGTTAGCCGATCCTCCTCATCAAAAAATCCGTAATTCCAGGAATTCTCCGCAAGTGTACGAAAACGTTCTCTCCTTTCAGGTGTATCTGCCCCATTAAATGCATATGTGGCTAAAGCAAACATTTCCTCAATCGAAGATCCCCCTAGCTCTCTTACTTGTTTTGTCATTTTGCTGCCCCTTCCTACAAAAAAGCTAGTAAGGAATCTCAGGAAAGACTTCGCTTCCTCTGAAAAATCTCTTCTAGCTTACTTCATTTTTCAATAACTAAATAGTACCATTTTTTCACTGGTTTAATACGTTGCTTCGATCATCTCTAGCATTTTTTTGAAACGTCTCCGCTTAAAGTACATCAAGATCGTTCCTAAAAGCATATCATTCAACTTTTGAAGCATGCCATAAGACTCCATTTTTTCTGTGTAATGAACCTCACAGGTCGAATCGTCTACTGGTTTGATTTGATAATGAACAACGAATTCATTCTTCGTTGTCGATGTACGAAACTTATAAGACTGGTTTTCAATGACTTCTTCGATTTTTATACGAGCCCGGTTATTTTGCGAGAATTGTTTGACGTACTCCAAATTTTTCAGCTGTTTTCTGGTCACTGATTTGCCGGTCGCTTTACGTACATCGAAAAGAACAGAATCCATAACTTTATCGTAAAAAAACGACGCTGGAATATTTAATTTTTTTGTGATTTCCATTAGTTATTTTTCTCCTTTGCTTCTTCTCTTTTTTTCCCCTTCATGAAGAAGTAGATCCCTAATCCTGTTAGGAAAAGACCCGTGACCATACTATACAAATCATACCTTTGCGAATGCGGATTCAAACTATACAACACGATCAAAGAACCAATACTACATAAAAATAAACCGTTTTTTATCATATCAACCATCCTATCTTTTTGAACCATTTTCTTAAACAGCTGTTGACTGAAAATAAAGGACTGTTCCCCAAGGCTGTGCTTTGATTAGCTCCTTTGCTTTTTTAGCCGCAGCTTCCGGATCTTCAGCACTTGTTTCAAAGAACATTTTGATTCCTTGTTTTTCTTTAAACGTAAATGTCATTCCTTCTTCATTGTATCCTTCTAACAATTCTTTGATTGCATCTTGTTGCATTGCACTGGCAATTGAAATCATTTCAGTTCCTCCTCGAAAATTCATTATGAGGAACGAAACTTAAAGCGTCCCGCTCCTCAGATTCATCTTATTGTTGTTCGCCTGCAGCAGGGTCCATTTTGTTTGCAGAAATGACAAACGGTGCCCAAATCAAGAAAGTCACGACCATACATACCAACGTTACGATTGGTGCTCGCCAGTCCGCTCCTGTTGCTAAGAATGACAATAAGAACGGCGGTACTACCCATGTAACTTGTTGCGATACTGGAGCGACTAGACCAAGATAAGTGGCTACCCAGCCAATTGCTGTTGCTACTACTGGAGCAACCAAGAATGGGATAAACATGATTGCATTCAATACGATCGGCAGACCAAACATCACTGGCTCGTTGATATTGAAAATACCAGGTCCAATGGATAATTTAGCTACTGTTAAATAATCCGCTCGTTTAGAGAAAATCAAGATAGCTATCAGTAAGACGATCGTTCCACCTGATCCGCCAAACCATGCAAAAGCATCGAACGATCCACGGACCCACATATAAGCTTTTCCATCTTCGATTGCATCTAACACGGCTGGTGTACCAGTTTTTCCGTTATAACCTTTTTGGAAAATATCAATATTGATTAGTTGTGCTTGTCCCCAGATTCCCTCTAGCACTGGTGCCAATACATTTGGTCCATGAATACCAAAGAACCAGAATACTTGAACAAACACTGTGACGATCAATACTGCTCCCAACCCTTGGGATAATCCTAGGAATGGTTCTGCAATATATTTTTGCACCAAATCAATGATTAGTTGCCCATCAGCTACACGACCTACGATATAATTGATAATAGCAATGACGTATAAAGCGATCGTCGCTGGCAAAATGGCTGCAAATGCTTTAGATACTGCTGGTGGTACTGAATCAGGCATTTTGATCGTAATGTTAGCAAGCATCAATTTACAAAAAATAATGACTGAAATTGCTCCCATGATCATAACTGTAAAATAAGCGTTTCCATTCAAATGATCTAGTTTTAGCCACCCCCATAATCCAACTGACAGTGTGCCATCTGCAATCGTTGCACCAATCTCAGAACTATTGATTGCATCTGCGACATTTGAAGGGACATTCACATCTAATGCTGCTGATAATGCTGGACCAAAGGAAATACCTTGGATCAAGGTAGCTAGACCAACGATCCCCCCAGCTAGATCATTTACTCCATAAGCTCGGGCAAGATTATACCCCCAAGAAAAGGCAAAGATCAATCCGGCGATTGCTAGTGTACCATTCCAGACAAAACCATTGATTCCGATGATGACATTCAATACGGCAAAGATTCCTTTGTCTGCTGCTAAACTGTCAGCGTAGGTACTGTTAAACTGTTGCGGTAAATCTCGAATAATTGCATTGATCATTACAGCGACTGATCCCGCCATTGTTGCGGGCAGTGTGCCGATAAAAGCATCGCGCAAAGCAACTAGATGTTTTTGCGCTCCGATTTTTGCGGCAACCGGCAGGATGTATTTCTCCATCCAACTTGTTAGTCCGTTCATTTTTTACTTCCTCCTATAAGTTTTTTATATAAAGAGAGTTTTCTTTATAACAAAATAAAAAATCCGTTCAAAAATTTTTCTTCTTCCGTTCAAAAAAGAAGTTGTATTTATTCGCTGTATACGCGACGATAAAGTTCGATGATTTCTTTTGCTAAATCAGTAAACGCAATAGACGTCATTAAATGATCTTGACTATGAACAGTCAATAACGTCACTTGCATATGATTTCCTTGTGCTTCTTGTGTCAACATGTCTGTTTGTGCATGATGTGCTTGTATAAGTGATTCTTCTGCATCAGCGATTTTTCTATCCGCTAACTCGAAATCACCGATTTTAGCAGCCGCAATCGCTTCCATCGCGTCGCTCTTTGCATTACCGCCAAACATGATTAGTCCCATGATGGCTTCTAGATTTTGTTGATCTTCCACGTTGTTATCCCCCAACTGCATACTTGATTTATTTCATTAGATTTTCTGCTTGTGCAAGTACTTTTTCTCCATTCATCATGCCATAGTCTTGCATATTGATGACATCTAACGGAATACCTTTAGGCGCAAGTTTTTGTTCGAATTGAGCTTTCATGAAACGTACTTGAGGACCTAATAATAAAACATCGACATTCTTAGATTCTAAATTATTATCTGCATCTGAGGCAGAGACAGCAAAAATATCGGCTTCCATTCCTTTTTCTTCTGCTACTTTTTGCATTTTTGTGACCAATAAACTCGTACTCATCCCTGCTGAACAAACTAACATAATTGTTTTTTTTGCCATTTTTAACACTCCTTTTATTTTTTTACACTTTTATATAATGCAAGAAGCATGCCAAGAAAAAAAGAGCTAAAATAGCGTTTTCATGCTTTTTAGCTCTTTTATATAGTGCGCACACTGGTATTCAGTGTGTAAACAGTATGATTAGTGTGTTTGTTTTTTTATTTTGTTTTCAAGAAACATTTGTGTAAGAAACGCGATATCATCTTCTGAAATTTTTACCTGATATTTTCGTTCCAGTGCCATCAAGTTTGCTCGAACGATATCCATTTCCAAACGGTAAATTTTTGAGAAAATAGATAGTTTCTCAAATTGCCGATGCGTTTCTTTTTTGATCAATCCGTCTAGCATGAAGGCTAAATGGATGACGATCCCGGTATCTACTCCTGGTTCTACGATAATCGACAAATCTGTCTGGATCTGCTGAACTGTTTTTTGCAATGAGCGGATCAATTCATCAATAGAAAAGACATCACTTAATGATCCTGAAAGCGAATCAACAATTTTAGCTGTTGGAACCTCATCATCAGCTATACGCTTTAAAACATTCAATTTTTCATCATCAAAAACGTCATAGGCGGAAAAAAATGGGATATTTTGATAATCAACGTCAACCGTTCCTGCAATTGCTTTGATCTCATATTCTTCCAATAAGGCATCAATGTGTTTTTTGAATGATTCGCGTTCTAAAAACTGCATCTGGATCAGTTCTACTTTGTTTTGATTAATCACCGGCATAATCCGTTGATACAATTTGGCAGCTACTCCCTCACCAGTAAAACATGTCACGATGACGGCTTTTTTACGCTGTAAAGTTTCAGATTTTTCCGCTTTGAACTGATCACGTACGATTGATTCAAAGGAGAGCTGAATATTTTGATAGATGTCTTCTAAGCTTCTTCCAACACTTGCCATCCGTATCGCTTCTATCACAATCATCGTACTTGTCATTGTGATAGCTTTCGTCCGAATGCCAGTCTCTTCATAAATCAAATCACTGAAGGTGTTTAAAGATCCCATATCTGTTAACAAAAGCAGCCCATTCGTCAAATGCCCCTGATAATTTTTAACATATTGTAGGACCTCTTCATACATTGTTTGAACTTCCATAACCAGTGGCATATTAAAAGCTTTCCCTACTTTTGTTCCTAATAGTTCTTGCGCCATCTCCAACATACTTGAAGCGGTCTGTCTGCCGTGCATCAGTACGAGAACATCTACTTTGTTTTCTTTAACAGGCTCACTTTCTCCTAAGTTGATAGAAAGAAACATACTGATAAAGCCAATTTCATCAAAAGGAATCTCGACTTGTTCTTCTTCTTCAATGATTGTCGAAAGATCGATTGCTACCTGGAATTCCCTCTTAAAATTTTTTCGTACGTTATTCAAATCTGGATGGACAATCATATGTCCTTCTCTCACACGATCCAATGTACTTTGCAGATGCAAAGCAAAAGCAAAACGCGCTTTTTCATTATAAATACGGTCTAACCGTTTTTCAGCCACATCATACAATTGATTGGTTAACCGCCAGATTTCATCTGGCAAAAGATCTTTTGGGATTGAACTTTTAGTCAATTCTTTGACATATGTCTGAAAATAAGCATCCACATCTTTTGAAATGAGCGTCTCCAAATCGATGTTCTCCACACCGGTTTCAGAAAGAGAAGTAACTTTTTCCTCAATATCGTTGTAGACTTGCATGTTTCTTTCTGGATCTTGTGACCAGACAACATCAGCAAATCCTGGTTCAAATGTCAAATACTGGCTCTTGCTGTCCATGAATCGGTCGAGGCGTTCTGGTATTTCTTTGATTTTCAGTAGTCCTTTTTGTACTTGAAGGGAAAGTTCTTCTTTTCGAATGATCAGCTTTTTCTCATGATGCGTTCGGTAATGTAAAAAAGATTTTGCACAGACTAATTTCAGGTCTCGTTTCACTTGACCGATATTCCCTTCCGCATCATAAAGCATGAAGGCAAGAATCGCTTCTTTTTCGATATCGATACGTTGATTCAAACGGTTCGCTTCTTGTTTGATGAAAAGAGAGATGATCTCATAACGCTCATCCAATGATCGAGAAGCAAGGTTTGGCAAGGTGATAGCCATAGGGATCCGTCGGTTGAAGGTAGTCAAGAAGCTTTCTGAAGATTCAGTCGTTGCCCCAATGATCTGAACTGATGCTTCATGTACTTGTGCACTTTCTCCAAGTGGACGATAGATACCTTTATCGATGAAAGTAAACAGCATTTCCTGCCCTTCCGGTGGTAAACGGTGGATCTCATCTAAAAACAATATACCGCCGTCTGCTTTGGCGATTAGACCAGGATTATCTTGCGCTGCTCCTGTGTAAGCCCCTTTTTTGATCCCAAAGATGTGTCCAAAGAGCAGTTGCGGATTTTGAGCATAATCCGCACAATTGAAAGAAACAAATGGCGCATCGGCTGAAAGCATTTCAGATTCGATTGCAAAATGATACATACATTCCGCAAACATCGACTTCCCTGTACCAGTTTCTCCAAAAATAATGGTATGCAGCCCCCGCGGCGGATAAAGAATCGCTGCTTTTGCCTGCTGTATGCTGACTTTTAAAGAATCATTTTCTCCAACGAGCGTTTCAAAAGTCACTTGCGTAGAAGAGTCGACATGTACTTCATCAGATTTTGATTTTTCCGTTGGCAAGGAGTAAACGACTGGTCGGCCAGCGGTTTTTACAATATGATGAGCCTTATACAGTTCGCTTAAATATCGGCTTGCATTGCTTCGATCAATATTCAAACGCTCAGCTACATCGCTTGCTGTCAATCCTTGTTGGTTTTCTGTCAATAGATGCAAGATCTCTTCTTGACGTTCTTTCACATAATCCCTCCTCTGGCAACCAATTTTGTTCCCGTTTTCATAATCATAGCATAAAAAGGCGCTTATTTGCGCCTTGCTCCTTTATTTCTCTCTTTTTTTGATTTATTTTTAACTTTTTTTCTTGATTTGTTTTTGTTATGCTCTGGATTTTGTTCTTTCCCAGGAAAAGATTTCGTATACTTGTTATTCGCTGCAGTAGCTACATCTTCTTTGATTGGTTGATCCGTCTGTAACTTTCCTCCGTGCAGAAAAATCTCTTCAAGTGTTATGTTTGTCGGACGTAAAAGTCGTTTCAAATCTCTTAAATTGTTATCTTGTACGAGTGTGATCACTGTTCCTTCATTGCCCATTCGACCAGTTCTTCCAGAACGATGCAAGTAAGCTTCTTCACTTAACGGCACTTCTGCATTCACGACATAAGGAAGTCCTGTAATATCTAAACCTCTAGCCGCCACATCTGTGGTCAAAAGTGCGCTGATCTTTTTCTTTTTGAATTGTTCCAACGCCGCTTTTCGGAGCAGCTTGTTTTGATCAGAGGCCAGGCTTCCTACCGGTACCCCTCTATACAGCAATTTTTCTTCCATCACACCTAATTCAGTCAGTTGATTAAAGAAAATCAGACCTTGAAAATCTTCTATGTGAGTGAGACGTCTTAAATATTCATCTTTCTTTCGTATTGGCACTCGTAAAAAGTAATGTCTCAAGCCTTTTCGAGAATCATCTTCTGCTGTCACGTCGATCGTCTCAAACGTTTTCCCAGTGATTTTTTCAATGCTTTCAAGGGAACGATCTGCTGTTGCTGAAAAAAAGGCTAGCTGATATTCTGTCGGAGCTTGATGAAGAATCTGATCAATGATTTGGCTGTTACCCGCATCAAATAGCTGGTCTGCTTCATCAAATACCATTGTTTTCACTTGATGTGCTTTTATTTTTTTAGCTTTCATCAATTCCAATATTCTTCCTGGTGTACCAATCAAGATTTCTGGTTTTTTCTTCAAACCTTCAATTTGTCGTTTAACGTTTGCTCCGCCCACCAAAGATTGGACTTTCAATTCTTTGTCTTTTCCCCATTCACGTGCAACATCTGCTACTTGAATAGCTAGTTCTTGAGAAGATGCAAAGATAACCAACGCACTTGCTTCACCTGGTTTCACGTTTAGTAGTAACGGCCAAAGATAAGCCAGTGTTTTACCTGAACCTGTTGGAGAGATAGCTACTATGCTTTGTTTATTGCTTAATGGCTGAAAAACTGCCTGTTGAATAAGAGAAGGTGTAATAAATCCTTTATTCTCATAATTTTTCTGCCAATTTTCGGGAAATACTTGTACAAATTCGTTCATTAAAAATCTTCCTCATTATCTGCATCGAATTTGATGCCACCATTTTTTCTTAAATCATAAATCACTTGGTTCACATTTCTAGCCAGCTCGATCCACTCTTCATACAATAATCCCCACGCTGGATCTTTCGGATGAGTCATGACATTGGCAAAATCCTCTGCTTCATCTGCCATTGGATTTTCTGCAGCTGTTACTGCTAAGTCAATGATTTCTTCGTGTACCCGATCATGAAACTCTGCTTGTTCGATTGCATTGACGCCATTCATCACTAGTGTTCCTGAGTCAAAATAGATCTCTGATGGCAGATAAGAATCACCGATTTTACCTGGTTGGATCGATACATCAAAAGTATCATAACGCAAGATTCCCCATCCAAGACCATCCACACCAGTAGAAATCTTTCTTGGAAAATAATGGACTTCTTTTGGCATTCCAAACCAAGCGACAGTTGCATATACAAGGTAAACACCTAAATCCATCAATGCACCACCTGAGAAATGAGTCGAGAAGATATTTGGTTCTTCTCCATCTAATACTTGGTCATAACGCGAAGAATATTTCATATAGCTGAAATTTGCACCGATTATCTCGTCTTTTAATGGTAAGTAATCGGCAATCTTTTTAAAACCTGATTCATGGATATTTCTTGCTGCTTCAAAAAAATACACATTGTGTTCATTTGCTAAATGGATGATTTCATCCATTTCTTTTGGCGTCGAAAAAGCTGGCTTTTCCACTATCACATTTTTACCTGCCAAAATTGCTTGCTTAGTCTGACTAAAATGAAGACTATTTGGAGAAGCAATATAAATAGTGTCCATATGAGCAATATTGAAAAAAGTCTTCAAATCTGTTGCAAATTCGATATCCCCTTCATAATGAGAACCAAATTCCTGTGCTTTTTCCAAATGTCTAGAATATACCGCTGTCAATTCATATTTTTTTGTGCTCAAAGCTGCTTGGACAAATTGATGAGTGATCCAATTTGTTCCAATAATACCTAAGTTGATCATTTTTTTACCTTCTTTCTATTGTATAGGATCTTCAAACGGGATAGCTACATCAAACGGGATAGCTTGCTTGACAGTTACCTCATCTGCCGTTACTTGACAATTATAGGCGAGGATTTGAACTCCACTTTGCTGCGCATGTCGAACCATATCAGCTAGCGCTGGTTGCATTTCTTCATGGATCGTTGCGAAATGAAGATGTTCGAATTGAGCAATAAACAAGACATAAGCGGCATAACCATCTTGTGCGGCATACGCTAATTCTCCAACATGTTTCAATCCTCTGAGTGTAGGCGCATCAGGAAAAGCACCAATTGCTTTATTTTCAAGCGTCATACCTTTGACTTCAACAAATGCTTTTTGTCCGGCCGCCGTCTCCAAATAAATATCAAATTTGGAGTGAAGATAAGTTACTTCACGCTTGTATGCTGTAAATGGACCAGTTAATCCTGGTAAAAGGATCGTGCCGTCTAAAATACCATCAGTTGCCAACTGATTAGGCAATTGACTATCGATATTGAACCAATCACCCTTCTTTTTTACAGCAATCAAATCATAGTCGGTTTTCCTTTTAGGTCCAGGAGCAAATACAATAGCCACTTCAGCGCCCGGTATCAGGACCTCTTTTCCTCTGCCTGTATTTTTGACATGCGCGATAATCATTTCTCCGTCTTTTTTCATACAATGTGCAATAAACCGATTCGGGCGGTCAATAAAAAAAGCTGTTTCAACTTGCTGATACTTCAAATTCTGTCACCTGTCTTCCTACTATGTATCCTATCATAATTTGTGGAAAAACAGTAAAAAAACCAGTCGAAAGTCTTAGAGAAATTTTAGTTTTTATTCGGTACAATGGAATAAAGAAGGAAGAATGTTTCTATACGATGATTTTCTCATAAAGGAGTGATTTGGTGATAAAAAAAATGATCTATTTTCTTGGTTCACTCGTTGCCGTTCTCTCAAGTTGGATTTACTTGAAAAAGAAAAAACAAGCAGAAAAATCTGAAAGACTCTCGAGGTATCAAGGTACATGGTTCTTCAGTGATAGCCAGCAAAAACAACAATTACAGATTACATCTGATTACACGTTTTTGATCAACGGTCAGTCACTTGGCACATCTGTGGTAGAAATAGATGAACAGCGTTTAGTCGTACGTGATCAATACGGTTTTTATCTTGTCTTTTCTTATCCCGAACAAACTCTTTATGATGAATCTGCAGATGTCTCGTATAAGTTGACATCTGAAAAATAGACACCTCCCAATATATATCTATAAACGAAAGTATGAGTCTTCTTTCTCATCTTTCGTTTTTTGTTGTAAAAACGTCCAAAAATCCTTTGTTTTTTATTTAGAAAAATAGTCAATTAACGTTTTTTTTGTTACACTTACTAATGATGGTTTTTACCATGAAAGGATGATCGAATATGACACCAAATCGAGAAGATTATTTGAAAATCATTTTAGAACTAGGCGGAGATACAACGAAAGTCAACAATAAACAAATCGTATCTAGCCTAGATGTCTCAGCTGCATCTGTCAGTGAAATGATTTCTAAACTTGTGAAAGAAGAGCTTGTAGAACATTCCCCTTATCAAGGTGTACAATTGACTGCAAGCGGACTGCAAAAAGCTAGCAGTTTGATTCGCAAACATCGTTTATGGGAAGTTTTTTTAGTTGAACATTTAGACTATAGCTGGAATGAAGTCCACGATGATGCTGAAGTATTGGAACATGTGACTTCGGAACATCTTGCAGATCATTTAGAAAACTATTTGAATCATCCTGAACATTGTCCTCATGGAGGATCGATTCCTAAAAAAGAGGAAGTCGTCCATGAAGAACGCCGGCAAACACTAGAATCCTATCCTGTCGGTACAAAAGTGCGTATTGCACGAGTGCTTGATGAAAAAGAATTGTTGGATTACTTAGTCACAATTGACCTGAATATCAACGAAGAGTATGAGATCGTTGATATCGCAGCTTATGAAGGACCAATCACTATCCAAAATGATAGAAAGAAAATACCCGTCAGCTTCAAGGCGGCCAGCACGATTTTTGTCGATAAAATATAAAGGAGTGTATCTACATGTCTAATGAAAAAAATGTATTGTTTACGATATTCGGCGGCACAGGTGACCTAGCCCAACGTAAATTGTACCCGTCTTTGTTCCGCCTTTACAGAAAAGGAAATTTAGGCGAGCATTTTGCCGTGATCGGGACCGCTCGCCGTCCTTGGAGCGATGAACACTACCGTGAAGTTGTCAAAGAAACGATCCGTGCATTGAATCCTTCTGATGAAGAAGCAACTACTTTTGCTAGTCATTTTTACTACCAATCCCATGATGTAAATGATTCAACACATTATCAAACATTAAAAGAATTGTCTGACCGATTAGATGGACACTATCAGTTAAACGGCAATCGCGTCTATTATTTGGCCATGGCACCTCAATTTTTTGGAACGATCGTTTCTCATTTAAAATCACAAAACATTATGACAAAAAATGGCTTCAATCGTTTGATTATAGAAAAACCATTTGGATCGGATTACCAATCTGCTTTCGAATTGAATCAGCAAATCAGAGAAGTATTCCCAGAGCAAGATATTTTCAGGATCGATCATTATTTAGGGAAAGAAATGATCCAAAATATCTCAGCTATCCGTTTTGCCAATAATATTTTTGAGGCTCAATGGAATAATCGTTATATCGATAATATCCAAATCACTTTTGGTGAAAACCTTGGTGTAGAAGATCGCGGGGGCTACTACGATCATAGTGGCGCACTGAAAGACATGGTGCAAAATCATATTCTGCAAGTTGTAGCATTACTTGCAATGGAACCACCAGTAGCATTTTCCGAAAAAGAAATCCGTACAGAAAAAATCAAAGCATTGAAAGCAATCCGCATCTACAACGAAGAAGAAGTGTTAGAAAACTTCGTTCGTGGACAATATGCTCAAGGTGAATTAGATGGCGTACAATTCAAAGGTTATCGAGAAGAAGACAAAGTGGATGCTCAATCAGAGACCGAAACCTTCGTCGCAGGAAAATTCACTATCGACAACTTCCGTTGGTCTGGTGTTCCCTTCTATGTGCGTACAGGCAAACGTTTGACTGAAAAAGGTACTCGGATCAATATCGTGTTCAAACAGGTTCCTGTTAATGTATTCAAAACATCTGTCGATGAACCATGTGACGATACGACACTCCCACCGAATGTTCTAACGATCTATATCCAGCCAACTGAAGGATTTTCTTTATCCCTGAATGGAAAAGAAGTAGGTCAGGGGTTTGAAACGGAACCAATCAAATTAGAATTTCGAAATAGTGCAGAAATGGTTGAAAATAGCCCAGAAGCTTACGAAAAATTACTGCTAGATGCGTTGAATGGTGATGGAACCAATTTCTCTCATTGGGAAGAAGTCGCTCAATCTTGGCATATCGTGGATGTCATTCGCAAAGCTTGGGACCAAACACAACCGGACTTTCCAAACTACAAAGCCGGATCAATGGGGCCTAAAGCAGCTTTCGAACTACTTGAAAAAGACGGATTCGAATGGATCTGGCAACCAGATAACTGGTATCGCGAACGTGGAAAATTAATCGATTGATAACAAAAGGGGTTGTGACAAAAAACATGTCACAACCCCTTTTCCATTTTACTTTTCTTCGAATCCTTCAGCTACAGCTTCGGGATAGAAGTCTTCAACGATTTTTGCACAACGACCGCATAGATGAGGAAGTTTTTCATCTACTCCTACATCTTTACGAACTTGACGACAGCGATCGCACGTTTCTCCGTCTGCTTTTTCCACTGTAATAGCAACATCATCAAATACCACAGCATTATCTGGCACTTGTACATCTGCTTCCATTACTTCAAAGTAGTCTGGGGAAACAATCAGCAATTGTGCAATATCTGCATCCAAAGCTTTTAACATTTCACGAACTTGTTGTTTTGGATAAACAGTTAGTTTTGCTTCCAATGATTTACCAATCAATTTGCTATTTCTTGCTTCTTCCAATGATTTTAAGACCTTGTCACGGAAATCCATGAAAGCAGCCCAAGTGTCCATCAATTCCTCTTGGTTTGCAAACTCTTCATAGCCAGGAAGCTCGCTTAACTGAACATATGCTTCTTCTTCTTTCAGGAATGACCAGATTTCTTCCGCCGTATGTGGAATGATAGGCGTCAATAGTTTCGTCAAAGCTACAGCTGTTTGATAGAAAACAGTTTGCATGCAACGACGTTGATAATCATCTTCTGCTTCAATATAAACCACATCTTTAGCAAAATCCAGGTAGAAGGACGATAGATCAACAGTCAAGAAGTTCATAACTGTACGGTAAATATGCATGAAATTATATTTGTCATATCCTTCTTCTCTGATTTCTTTGATTACTTGGTTCAATCGTACGGTCATGTATTTGTCTACAGAGCGTAAATCATTGTACGAAACAGTATCTTTTTTAGGATCGAAATCTTCTGTATTCGCTAATAAGAAACGCATCGTATTTCTGATCTTACGATATACCTCTGCCACTTGACTTAAGATATCCATAGATACACGAACATCTGCTTCATAATCGACACTAGATACCCACAAGCGAAGGATATCTGCACCAAATTGTTTGATCACTTTTTCTGGTGCAATGATATTTCCTAAAGATTTACTCATCTTACGGCCTTCGCCATCTAAAGCAAATCCTTGCGAAATAACTGATTTATATGGTGCTACGCCATTGATAGCCACACTTGTCGTGATACTTGAGTTGAACCAGCCACGATATTGGTCTGATCCTTCTAAGTACATATCTGCTGGGAATGATAATTCTGGTCGTTGACGTAAAACAGCTTCATGAGAAGAACCAGAATCAAACCAGACATCCATGATATCTTTTTCTTTTGTAAATTCGCCATTAGGAGAACCTGGGTGAGTAAATCCTTCAGGAAGAAGTTCTTTTGCTTCTTTTTCAAACCAGATGATTGATCCATGTTCAGCGAATAATTTTGCTACATGTTCGATTGTTTCTGGCGTGATGATTGCTTCACCATTTTCAGCATAGAAAATCGGAAGCGGCACTCCCCATGCACGTTGACGAGAAATGACCCAGTCGCCGCGATCACGGATCATATTATATAAACGTGTTTTTCCCCATGGAATAACCCAATCTACTTTTTCTACTTCATCCAAAATATTCTGACGGAATTTATCGATAGATGCAAACCATTGTGGAGTTGCACGATAAATCACAGGTTTTTTCGTCCGCCAATCATGAGGATAACTATGGGTAAAGAAATCTAGTTTCAGCAAAGCTCCTTTTTCCTTTAATAAATCAGTAATCATAGGATTTGCTTTATCATAAAAGATTCCTTCAAATCCAGGAGCTTCTTCTGTAAACAACCCTTTTGAGTCTACAGGTGACACTACAGATAGTTTATATTTGCTACCGGCGATATAGTCATCTTCCCCGTGTCCTGGAGCAGTATGGACTAATCCAGTACCAGCGTCTAAAGTAACATGGTCACCTAAAATTACGAGCGATTCACGGTCATAGAATGGATGACTTGCAGTCATATATTCCATTTCTTGGCCAGCAAATTCTTTTAGAACCGTTACATTTTCCCAACCGATTTCTGTTTGAACTGTTTCTAGCAAATCTTTTGCTACAACAAACTTACGGCCATCAGCTTCGACCAGTACATACGTAAATTTGGGATTTACAGCAATACCTTGGTTTGCTGGCAATGTCCATGGCGTTGTCGTCCAAATGACGAAAGCTGTATCTTCATCAAGGATGCCTTTGCCGTCTTTGACATTGAAAGCTACAAAAATAGATGGGGATTTTACATCTTTATATTCAATTTCAGCTTCCGCTAAAGAAGACTCACTTGACGGAGACCAGTAAATGGGTTTCAATCCTTTGTAAATATAGCCTTTTTCAGCCATTTTACCAAATACGCGTACTTGTGCAGCTTCATACGAAGGGTCTAATGTGACATAGGGATGTTCCCAATCTCCTGCAACCCCTAGGCGTTTGAAATCTTCTCGTTGCTTATCTACTTGGGAAAGTGCATATTCACGACATTTTTCCAAATATTCTGCCATGGACATTTCTTTACGTTTCACGCCTTTATTAGCCAACACTTGTTCGATTGGCAATCCATGTGTATCCCAGCCTGGAACATATGGTGCGCGATAGCCAGACATTGATTTTGAACGAATGATAATGTCTTTACTGATTTTATTCAATGAGTGCCCTAAATGGATATTACCATTGGCATAAGGAGGTCCATCATGAAGAACAAAGCTAGGTTTTCCTTCGTTCAATTCTTGTCTTTTTTGGTAGATTTGATTTTTTTCCCATTCTTTTTGCCATTCGCCTTCTCGGTTTGGCAAATTACCACGCATAGGGAATTTTGTTTTTCCTAATTGCAAGGTTTCTTTCATTTTCATTCAACCATTCACTCCTTCGTTTATTTTCCGGACACAAAAAGGCATGTTCAGCCGCAAGGGACGAACATGCCGTGGTACCACCCAAATTTAGTTGCATCTATCTAATGCAAACTCTCTGTGACCAATAACGAGGTCAGCCGCTGCTTCTTACTCTAGTTTCAGAAAAGCAGTCTCAAGTAGAGGATCTTTCACGATGCAGTGTCTTACCGATCTTCCACTCTCATCGGCTCGCTTTAAGAATAACAAAGTGCTTTTCTGTTCTACTCGTTTTCATTTTCACCAGGTACGATTGAGATATCGATAGCCTGTGTATCAAATGCCGTCATAGGTGCTTCTATGACTCCTGTGTCTGAGTTTACATCAGTATCATTTTCGTTGTCAAGCTGTTTTGCTAAAACTTCTTTGATCACTTCGTGGCTGTCAGTCACATAGCTAGAGAATGGTTGTAAAATTTCGTCCCATTCTGGGCTTTTCACTTGTTCCAATTGAGATTCAAGCATCAAGCTGATACGTTGATGGAATACTCGTGTCTTTTTCTTAAGATCTTCTGTTTCTGTCGCAAGCTGTCTTGCTTTTTCTGTTGCATCTGTCAAGATTTTTCTTGCTTTTTCTTCTGCATCAGTTGTTAATTGGTGTGCACGTTTTTCAGCATTCGCAACTAACTCATCTGCTTTGTTTTGTGCAGAAGTAACGATCACTTCAGATTCTTTACTTGCACTTGTTTTTACTTTATCCGCTGTGTCTTGAGCTACGATGATCGATTGGTTCAATGCATCTTTCAATTCATTGAAATACTCAAGTTTTTCTTCTGAATGTTTGACTGCTTTTTCTAATTCACGGTTTCTTTGAGTCAATTCTTCGTAGTCACGAACAACTAAATCTAAGAAATCATCTACTTCGTCTTGATTATATCCCCGCATTTTTGTTGGGAATGTCTTATTTTGGATATCTAATGGAGTTAAAGCCATGAGTAAACCACCTTTTTATTTTATTTACGTAATACACCGAACAACACCCTGTACTTTTCTTTTTTCGTCTTCCCCTCAAGTTCTTGGATCTGGACTCTGCCGTAACCCCTGACTGAAATAATATCTAATAGTTCAAGTACAAAATCAGGTCTTGTATTTTCTGTCCAATTCACTTTTACTTTACCAGCTTCAATTAGCTGCTTGGACCGCTGTCTGGAAATATTATAAATCTCAGAGATCACACTGTCCAGTCGCATGGAACTAACTGTTCCTCTTTCTTGTGTCCAGCTGTCTTTCGGCAAAATCATTTCTGTGTATTTGATTGGTTCCAAGCGTACAGCAACTTTTCCAATCTTTGTTACTTGTGTAGCAACAAAATGATCCACCTCATTTGCAATAAATACTTGCCAGCGATCGCCATCTGAGATGATATCGCCAAAGTAAGAGCGTTTGATACCCGTTCCCACTAAAGTCCCAAGGATTTTCCCATGACTTAGACTGGCAAATTTGCTAGGATAATGGATTTCATACAATGCTGTTTCAAAATCTTCCTCTACAGGTTCGTAATAATCGGGGAAAATCAAACATCTTTTTCTTTCTGCCTGTTCATATCCACCATAAAACATGAAACGCAAATCACTACTTTGCCGAATCAGTGTTTCTAAAATATAGGATTGTCTGGGGTCAAGAAATTCAGTCAGATATGGCGCATATTGTCCTTGAACTTGTTCAATCCAATCACCTACTGAGTCGATAAATGTACGTTCATCTGCCCGAAAGTGCTGGTATACATTTGCATCCAAAACTTTCCCCTCCTATCTATTCTGAGAATAAAGATTTTGTTGCTTGAATCAATAAACTAAATGGATAGTTATCCATATAACGATCTGTGCTAATCCTTGTACGGCTAAGTTCAAGATTAGAATGGCCCCTAAAATCGTGAAATCCAAAGGACCGATTCTTAAAGGCAGACGATCGAATAAACTGATATACGGTTCACAGATCTTAGCTAAAAACCGTCCTAACCCTGATTGATAACCGCCTGGAAACCAAGAAAGCAAAGCATATACCATCAAGATAATGCTATAGAAATAGGCTGCCCGTTGAATTAAATGAAGTAATAGCGCAATAATATAAATCGTAGTTCCTCCTCTTACAGATCAAACAAATTCGCATCTGCAAAAGATTGAGCGGTTGAACTGTCAATCTCCATCCCTGTCGGTGTACAAAGAAAAATCTCATCTCCAACGCGTTTGATATCTCCATCTAATGCATAAACTGTTCCTGTTAGAAAATCAACGATTCTTCTCGCTTGCTTTTCTTCCACTAAATGAAAATTCACTAAGGTTGCTTCACCAGCGATGATTCGTTTAGCAATCGCCATCGCTTCAGAATAAGCTCTTGGTTCCATCACAGTGATTTTTCCCGCAAGATTTGCTTTAGGTTGTGTAGCCGTTCTTGAAGCTGTTCTTTCTTTTGCTACAGTTTTTGTAGGTGATTGATGTAGTTCAATTACTTTTTTCTTTTCAGCCGGCTGAATACTTTCATGCGTTACAGGACGTGAAGTCGCCGTTTTTTGTTTCTCATGAGTATTCGCAGCAGATACAGAATGAGATGGTTGATTCTGTGTTGTATTTTTTTTAGTTGGCTGTACAGCCTTTTTTGTTGTTTCAGGATAATCTTGGTATTCGTACTCTTCCTCATCAGCTAATCCGAAAAAATTAGCAATTGCTCCTCTGTTTAAAAGCGGCATTTTTGTTCCTCCTTTATTCGTCTTTGAATAGCGCTGTTCCTACACGGATAAATGTTGCACCTTCTTCAATCGCAATTTGAAAATCCTGACTCATCCCCATGCTTAATTCATTACATGGTGCATGGGCATAACCTTTTGCTTGAACAAGATCACGCAATTCTTTCAGCGTACCAAACACTTTATGGATTTGCTCATCAGAAGCTTCTTTAGGCGCCATAGTCATTAACCCAACAACCTTGATTTTTGTGCAGGCAGCTAAAGATTCCACAAACGGTAAAAGCTCATCTGGTGAAATTCCATGTTTTGATTCCTCACCAGAAACATTTACTTCAATAAAACAGGATAATTCTTTCTCTAACCGCTTCTGGATTTCTTCTGCTAATCTTAAACTGTCCAACGCATGAAAGTAATCAATTTCATTTACAATCAATTTTACCTTTCTGCGCTGTAAATTACCAATTAAATGCCACTTTATTTCGGGAAAATCAAATAAATCTTGTTTCTTTTGTAATAGTTTATCTACTCGGTTTTCTGCACAATTCATAACGCCAGCTCTGACCAATTCTTCAGCTTGAGCTGATTCAACAGATTTTGTTACAGCTACTAATGTAACTTCTTTCGGATCACGATGAACAAGAGCACACGAATCCTGAATTTCTTGCTTGATTTTCTGCAAGTTGTCAGCAATCATGTGCTCTTCCTCTCCTTTATTTTTTACGACGGAAAAACGGTGGCGTATTTAATTCATCATCGCCATGAGATTTTGTTTCTTCGCGGTTGAATGTATCAAATTCTTTTTTTTCGATATTGTCAAAATTGGAATCATCAACTCTAGGACGAACATTTTGTTCACGTCTGATATCCCAATCGCCAAAACTGTTTTCTTCTTCTGCAGAAGTTGGTTTAGCTTGATCCATATCTAATACAGTCTTTTGAGCAGGTGATTGCATTTGTGCTTGTCTAGCTGGACGGCTAGACTTGCGCTCCTTTTTTGATTCATCGATACCTGTTGCGATGACCGTCACGCGGATTTCATCGCCCATTTCTTCATTGATAGATGTACCTAGAATAATATTTACATCACCAGTTGCTGCATTTGCTACGATATCTGAAGCATCTTGTGCTTCAAACAATGTCATATCCAAACCGCCTGTGATGTTAAGAAGTACTTGTTCCGCTCCATCAATAGATGTTTCAAGCAATGGAGAGGAGATTGCTTTTTTCGTTGCTTCTACTACGCGATCTTCTCCACTAGCTACACCGATCCCCATCAATGCTGTACCTTGGTTTTCCATCACTGTTTTCACGTCAGCAAAGTCAAGGTTAACGTAACCTGGTGCCGTAATCAAGTCAGAGATACCTTGTACACCTTGACGTAAAACGTTATCTGCTTCACGGAAAGCTTCAAGCATTGGTGTCTTTTTATCTACAACTTCCAGTAAACGGTTATTTGAGATAATCAATAATGTATCCACATTTTCTTTCAAACGAGCGATACCTTCTGCAGCAAAACGGCCACGTTTAGGTCCTTCAAAAGTGAATGGACGTGTAACGACACCAACAGTCAATGCGCCCAGTTCTCTAGCGATCCCTGCAACGATTGGTGCAGCACCTGTACCAGTTCCTCCACCCATTCCTGCAGTGATGAAAATCATATCTGCACCGTCTAAAGCTTCGCGTAAGGATTGTTCACTTTCTTCTGCCGCTTTTTGTCCAACTTCTGGTTGAGAACCAGCACCTAAACCACGAGTATATTTTGGTCCTAATTGGATAACTGTTTCAGCTTTTGAATTTTTTAATGCTTGCACGTCTGTGTTGGCTGTAATGAATTCAACACCTTTGACGTTTTCTTCAATCATTCGGTTCACAGCATTTCCACCGCCACCGCCGACTCCGATGACTTTGATTACTGCGCCGTCATTGATATTATTATCAATTGAGAATTCCATATCTTATTCCTCCCAGGATGAATTAATCAAAAATATTTGTAAAGAAACCCTTGATTTTATTTTTTACATTTTCTCCGGATTCTTTTGGTTCCGGCTCATCGTAGACTGTTTCTTCAGGTGCTTCATAGCTTTCATATGTGTTTGTTGTTTCTTGTTCAACTACCATTTGGCGAGCTGCTGAGGTTTCACCTGTAACAGCAATTTTTGCCAATTGATACACTTCGCTCAAGTTTGCTGAATAATCAACGATACTTATTACATTTGTAAATACCGGGTTTCTCAGTCCCATGTGATTTGGAACATACAGTTTCACATTTACGCCGAAGATTTCTTGTGCCAAGTCCACAACACCTGGAAGACTAGCAGCTCCGCCTGTCAATACGACGCCACCTGGCAACTCTAATGCTTCGATTTGGTCCAATGCATCTTTTGCTTTGTTGAAAATCTGTTCCATACGAGCTGAAATAATTTCTGACAAATAGCGTTCATCGACTTTCACTGGTTCTGACTGACCAATTACATCTACTGGAAACTCTTCATCTGGTGATGTCCGTTCTGGATATGCATCCCCGTAATTTATTTTCAACGCTTCTGCATTGTTAAAAGACGTATTTAATACAATAGAGATATCTTTAGTGACAAACTCGCCACCTTCTTGGTCGAGACTGGTAAACTTCAATTGCTTATCATGCATAACAGCCGTTGTCGTTTGGCCACCACCCATATCAATAACAATCGTACCAAAATCTTTTTCTCCGTCAGAAAGAATTGATTCTGTCAGCGCTAAAGGAGTAATCACCATTTCATTGACGATTAATCCGGCATTTTCCACACATTTACGTATGTTATGGATGATCGTTTTTGGTCCGGTAAACAACAGACCGTACATTTCTAATCTTACGCCGATCATTCCACGAGGGTCTTTGATCCCCTCGAATCCATCGACAGTAAAATCTTGTGGCAAAATTGACACGATTTGACGTTCAGGAGGTATTGAACGAACAAGGGCAGCAGAAGCCACATTTCTGACATCTTCATCGGTGATTTCCTTTGAATCTCCGTTAACTGCAATCATTCCCTGGCAATTTTCTACTTCAAGCATGTTTGCTGGCAAACCGACACTTACGCCTTTGATCTGGATACCTGCTTTTTCTTCTGCTTGTCGTACTGCTCGTTGTATCGCTTGGACCGTTTTATCGATATCAACGATAATGCCTCGGTTAATCCCTTCTGATTTTGCGTTTCCTACTCCAATAATATTCATTTGGCTGTCGATATATTCAGCCACGACAACTTTAACAGATGTCGTTCCAATATCAAGGCCTACATACATTCCTGTTTTTGCCATGAATGGGATTCCCTCCTACTTACTATTCCATATACAAGCGAACAACTAGCGTCCGTTTTAAAATATACTTATTAATAGATATATTCACTGCTTTCAATTCTACCATAAATTACTGGTTTTTAGAAAGTACATTCTTACTTTTTAAAGTTGTTTTATCAATTTTCATTTAAACTTGACGGAGTTGTACTTGGATTGTCTTCTATTTGACTTGCTTCACTTGAATTATTTGAATCAGATGAGCCGTTTGTATCAGACGATTCAGGTGTATCTGCTGCTTGCGTTTCTGCCTCTTCACTTGACCCATTTGTTTGATCCGCGTTTTCTTCACTTCCGGTTGTTTCTTCCGCTTGGTCCGATTCTGCCGTTTCTTGAGTACTGCTGTAAGGATATGAGTAGATGCCAACTTCCATGTCGATCACACCTTTTTCATCCATGTCTTTAGCTACTTGCGAATAATATTTCATTTGGTTCGCAAGATTATTGATATTTACAATGACTTGATTGCCATCATTCATGTTCAATTGGATCAGGTTTTTATTACTTGCTCTTGGTGTATACTTGATTTCAGAGATTGCTTTTTGCAATTCTGATGATAACTGATTGTATTGCTTTGTTAATTCTTTGATTTTTGCTGAATCTTTGAACTCTTCCAAGATAGGGAGATTTTTTGTAGGATTTGCTACTTTTTCATCTAATACTGTTCCATTTTCAATTACTGGATAGTATTGATTATCTTTTGCAATCAAAGCGATTTCTTTATATTCTGTCACATCCAAATCGAACTCATTTATCCCTTTGAAGTGTATAGCTGCTTTTTCGATTCTCGGCTGTGCTTTTTTTAGCCGTTCGATATAAGTGGATCGATCGAAATACTGCCCCCAGACATTTTCTCCCAATGACAATTTGGTATCAGAGATGATTTCCTGACTGTTGACTACCTTATTACCTGACACTGCAACTGCTTGTAGCTTGCTATAAGGAGAAACATAATAGATTAAAAAAATCAGCGGTATGCCCAATACAGTAATAATCAATGCTAACCGACGAAACAGTACTTTGTGCCTTTGACTTTTTAAATTGGGGAGACGATTCAAAAAAGAACCGTTATACGGGCCACCGTTTTTCTTTTGCTTAATCTCTTCAAAAAATTCGATTTTTTTCTCGGACTGGCTTTCTGACTGGCTTGTTTCTTGCTGTTCCTCTTGAACCGTTCTTTCTTCTTCAGAATCTGAAAGGGGTGTGTCTAATGGTGTGTCTTCTTTTTTTGGCTCTTGGTTTTTCATCCCTTGTTCTGCCAGATATTTTCGGTTAGCCTTTTGCCAAGGAGTCAAATTGTTTTCATCAGAAGACGAATGAGACAATTTTTTAGGTTCTTTTTTCTTACTCACTAAGACCACCGCCTTTATTTTTTGATTATTTGATTCACTACGTCATAAAGACGTTTTGAAGCATCAGGGATGCCTTGTTCTTTAGAAGCTCGGCACATTTGCTTTTGCAATTCTTCGTCATCCATGATTTCGTTAATTGTCTGACTTAGTGATTCACCCGTTAGCTCATTATCCGCAATCATTTTTGCTGCTCCTGCATGAACAAGACTCATTGCATTTTTAGTCTGATGATCATTCGTAACATATGGACTGGGAACCAACACTGCCGGAAGCCCCAAAGCTGTAAATTCTGCGATCGAAGTTGCACCAGCACGTCCCACCAGCAGATCGCTCGAAGCCATGACTTCTGCCATGTTTTTGATGTAAGGCTGGACACTAATGTTTTGTATTTCAGGATTTATTTTATTTAGGATTTCTTCATAATATCTTTCTCCTGAAGCATATAAGACTTGATAAGATGAAGGAATATATTCACTTAAAAAAACCGATACCGCTTGATTGATTTTAAGTGCTCCTTGACTGCCGCCAAAAATCAAGACTGTTTTCTTTTCTGGATCCAACCCAAATGTTTTCAAAATATCTGATTTTTTAGTATCTGCTACTTCTTGTGCTCGAGGATTACCTACAAGGACTGATTTGTTTTCAGGAAAAAAAGGAGCCGCATCTTTGAATGAAAGAGCGATCCGATCCACATATCGGCTTAAAAATTTATTGGTAACACCTGGTACACTGTTTTGTTCATGGATAATAGTTGGAATTCCCATTTTTGCTGCAGCATACACTACCGCTCCGGAAACATATCCTCCAGTACCGATAACGATATCTGGTTGAAAATCACTGAGGATTTTTTTTGCTTGACGGATACTCTTAAGAAACAATCGGATTGTCTTGATATTATGCATGGAAATTTTTCGTTTAAAGCCTTGAATCTCCAAAGTATGGAAAGGCATTCCTGTATCAGGGACAATTTTATTTTCCAGACCACGGTTTGCTCCCACATACATGAATTCAGCATTCGGTTCTTGAGTCTTCACATAGTTGACAAAGGCAAGAGCTGGATAAATATGTCCTCCCGTTCCTCCGCCTGTAACCAAAATTTTCATTTTTTATCGCTCGCTTCTACTTTTTCTATTTTAATTGATTCACTGCTTCCATGAATCGGTTTCCTCTAGTTTCAAAATTAGGGTATTGATCCCAGCTGGCATTCGCTGGTGATAATAAAATCACATCACCATCTGTACTGTTTTCTAATGCTAAAGGAACTGCTTGTTCTACAGAATCGGCTGTTACTATCGTCTCGATGCCTGCTTTTTTTCCAGCATCAATCAATTTTTCTTTTGTTTGACCAAATACGATCATTGCTTTGATTCCTTTTAATGAAGGAACTAATTCATCAAATGTATTTCCTCTATCTAATCCGCCTGCCAATAACACGACCTTAGCCGTTTCAAATCCGCTTAGAGCCATTTTAGTCGCTAAAATATTGGTTGCTTTTGAATCATTATAAAATTTTCTGCCTTGGATCTCTCCTACATATTGCGTACGATGTGGCACGCCATGGAATAAATGCAACGTTTGTCGTATAGCTTCATTTGATACACCATACAATTTTGCTACAGTAATAGCAGCTAGCGCATTTTCTACATTATGCGTACCTGGTACGCCAAGTTCAGAAATTTCCATTATTTTTTCTTTTCTATAATAAATTGCGTGATCGTCAGCATACACACCGTCTTCCAACACTTCTTTTGTCGAAAAAGGCAGGACCCGTGCTTTTGTTCTTTGCGCTAATTCTTGTAGTTCTGACTGATTCCAGTTAAGAACCAGATAATCTTCAGCTGTCATATTTTTTTGAAGGTTCCATTTAGCTTTGACGTATTCTTTTCTTGTCCCATGATAATCAATATGTGCTTCATAAATATTGGTGATCACCGCTATATGAGGATGGAAATCTGTGATTCCCATGAGTTGAAAACTAGATAACTCCATCACGATTTTATCTTCTGGTTTCGCTTCTTGCGCGACACCACTTGCTGGATACCCAATATTTCCTGCTAGACGTGCAACTCCTTTGTCTACGCCTGCATTCAGTAGTAGTCCAGTCATCGTTGTTGTCGTGGTTTTTCCATTCGTTCCTGTAATCCCAATAATTGGGCATTCCGCTACTTCGTAAGCTAGCTCCACTTCCGTAATTACCGGAATACCCATTTCTTGGGCTTTTGCTACTAAAGGATGGCTGTAGGGAATCCCAGGATTTTTGACCATCAACGAAAATTCTTCATCTAGCAATTCGATTGGATGACTACCTGTTATTACTTTTATCCCTAAAGAAAGCAATTCTTGTGCTTCCGGATTTTCATCAAAAGGTTTTCCGTCATTAACGGTGACAAGTGCGCCCAATTCATGTAATAATTTGGCCGCACTTACTCCGCTTTTTGCGAGTCCTAAGACAAGCACTTTTTTATTTTCATATGTTGATATTTTTTTCATTTCCCGTCATCTCCTACCAAACGATCCATAATGTGATCAATGAAGTCGCAATGCTGATAAACCAAAAAACTGTATCAATCTTCCACTCCGACCATCCGCACATTTCAAAATGATGGTGGATTGGAGACATTTTAAAAATTCGTTTTCCCGTAAGTTTAAAGGATGTAACTTGAAGCATCACACTTGCAGTTTCCATAACATAAATCAAGCCAATCAAAAGCAATGTCCACTCTTGGTTCAGCATCATAGAAATTGCCGCTAAAAGTCCGCCCAAAGCTAATGAACCGACATCTCCCATAAAAATCTTGGCAGGTTTCCGGTTATAGACGAAGAATCCAAGTAAACCACCTAAAACACTGAGACAAATGATTAATACATCATACTGATGCTGATGCCAAGCAATCAGACCGTAAGCTGCAAAAGAGATGCTGCCTAAGCCAGCAACTAATCCATCGATACCATCCGTCAGATTGACCGCATTTGAAAATCCAACAAGCCAGAAAATAGCGAAAATCCCATAAATGATTCCTAAAGGCAGATCCAGCCCAAAGAAATTCAATACACCTGGATAGCCTTCAGAACGGTAAACAAGATAAAAGATGATTCCTCCTAGAATCTGTCCAATCAGTTTCTGTTTCGAGTTCAGCCCCATGTTTCTTTTCTTGAAGATCTTTATAAAATCATCAAGAAACCCAATTACTCCATATAATGCTAATACAAAAAGCAAGATGAAAAGAGTAGGAGTCAGCTGTTTTTGCCAAGCTCCAACCCAAATCCCTGTCAAAATAGAGCCAATCAGAAACACTAAGCCGCCCATTGTAGGAGTTCCGGCTTTGATATTGTGCCACTTTGGTCCCTCCTCGCGAATCGCCTGACCTTGCTTTTTCATTTGAAAGTAACCAATAAATAGCGGCATTGCGGCAATCGTCATTGCACAGCTGCTGACAATGGGAATCAATGCTTGTGTCCATTCCATGCTCTTTTCTCTCCTATTTCTCTTCTTATTCTTCTAAAGTAAAATTAAGTTTGTCTTTTGTGATTTTTTCATATGGAGCAAGTTCTTGTTTGACACAATAACCATCCCCATCAAAACTAACTTCGATACCAAGGATTTTCCCTAGCTTCATGATATCTGCTTTTGACCATCCCGTTACATCAGGCATCAGCTTGTCGCCACCAGTGTATAGAATCAGTTTTTCTCCAGAGATCAACTGATCACCGTTGGCAGTAGATTGTTTTTGTACTTTTTTCCCGTTACCGATAACGACAGGTTGCAGTCCGCTTTTTTGAGCATCCGCTGCTGCAACATCTGCTTCTAGATTACGATAATCGGCTACGGATACTTTTTCTGTTTTGGTTTCTGTATCCGCATCTTCTTCAGTTTCTTTAAAATCCATTGCCCGTTTCATCAATGGATTTGCGATTTTAGCCAAAGCCATTCGATCATATGTCTTAGGATGTTTCATTGTTAGATACAAGACATAGTCTGGATCTTCAGAAGGAACCATCTCCACAATCGAATACAGGTAGGCTGTATCTCCTGTTTGATATCCCCCTGTATCAGAAGCGATTTGGGCTGTTCCGGTTTTTGCCGATACGTTGTATCCAGGTACACTATATACACCATAAGCACTACCGTAGTTTTCGCTTTCGACAACATCTCTCATATATTCACGGACTTTTTCTGTTGTTTCTTTTGAAAAAGGTTGACCTAGAACTTCTGTTTGAGTTGTTCGCTCTTCTCCAGTTTGAGGATCCACTACTTTGCTGATATATCGAGGTTGAATCATTGTACCGTTATTCGCAATAGAAGTGAAAGCTTTCATCATTTGGAAATTCGTCACACCTATCGCTTGTCCATAAGCACTCATTGCTCGGTCGACAATATTTGATGTAGGCAAAGCACCATTTACTTCGTCATCTAATCCAGAATGGGTACTTTGTCCAAATCCTAGTTTTTGTAAATAATTATACCATCGTCCGCCTAATCGCTGTTCCAGTATAACCATCCCGACGTTACTTGACCATGAAAGAGCTTGACGCATGGTCAGCACACCTTTTTCACCAAAGTCATGGTCATTGATCGTCGCATCTTCTACTTGGATTTTTCCAGATTGGAAGGTTTCATTCTCATTGAATTCTCCTTCTTCGATAGCGGCTGCAGTAGTGAAAACTTTCATGGTTGATCCTGGCTCATAACTATCTTGTACCAAGAAATTACGCCAGATAGCATCTTCTCCAGTCAAACCTTCCATTGTTTCGGGATTGAAAGTAGGACGCTGCCCCATTGCCAAAATCTCTCCAGTTTTTGCTTTCATCAAGACTGCTGTCAATTCTTCCGGTTGATATTCTTCATTTACTTGATCCATCAGTGTTTCCAAATAACTTTGTAGTCTGCTGTCCAAAGTCGTGTAGATATCTTGTCCATCGACAGCTTTTTCTTCTTCTGCTACTGTACCTGGCAGAGGATTTTGAAAATTATCTTTTTGATAAATAATCTTACCATCTTTACCGCTCAAAATATCATTGTAAGCAGACTCCAAACCTAGTTTACCTACTAAGCCATTCTCATCTTTGTCTGGAACTGCGTATCCGATAAAATGAGAAGAAAAGACGCCATTTGGATACATCCGAGCCTGATGGTCGACAAAGTAAAGACCAGCGACACCTTCTTTTTTCATGTCTGCTTCGATGTTTTGCTTGGTTTCTTGGGAGATATTTTTCCCATAGCTACCAAATTCAACTTGATACAGCTCTTTTTTTGCGCCGTCTTCTAAAATATTCAGTGCATCTTTTTTGTCTATAGAAAGATTCTTATGCAGGATTTCTGCTATTTTATCAAAATTCTTTTCTTCGACATACAGTTTTTTATCCCCAGAAGTATATGTTTTTGAGAGTATCGCTTTAATTGAATAAGAGGAGGCATCTTCTGCGAGCGCCACACCGTTACGATCATAAATCGTTCCTCTTTTTGCTTTTACTACTTCACTTCCTTGGTACAACTGTTTTGTTTTTTCAGCTAATGAGGTACCAGCAACATGACCTCCAATAACGATATACGAGAAACGGACGGCAAATAAAAAGAACAATCCAATACTCGTAGCAAATAAAATGATACCTACTTTTTTGCGATTGTTCATCGGATTTAGATTTTTCTTTTCCAAAAACCGCCGAATTTTATTTTTAAGACTCATTTACTTCACTTTCCTTAAATTGTCGTCGTTAATAGACAATCCTTTTTCTTCTGCGATTTGTTTAATCCGTTCAGTACGAGAAAGTTCATTTTTTTCTTGTTCTAAACTCGTTTTTTCTTGCTTTTTATCATTGATTTCTGTTTGTATTGACGTGATTTCTTTTTCAGCTCCGCTGATATTTGTACGCAACATGACTGTTAACACACACAAAGCAACAATAGCAATCGCCACGCTTGCCACAGCAATTTTTTCCAAAGCAGAAATCTGCTTCAATCGTTTTGCTGGTGATTGTGGAAGAATGATTTCTTGATTCGAAGAAGAATCTGGCATTTGTTGTTCTGGCTGATCCACCAATTCAGGTAAATCATATTCGTACTCTTGCATTTTCTTTAATTCTGCCATCATTCTACTCCTCTTTCATTCTTATTTTTTCTGCAATACGTAACTTTGCACTGCGTGATCGATTGTTTTCTGCTAACTCTTCCTCTGAAGGAAGGATTGGTTTACGAGTAATGACTTTCAGTTCCGGTTGAAATTCGTCAGGTATGACAGGAAGTCCCGGTGGTAAATCTTGTACCGTACTATATTCTTTAAACATACTTTTGACAATTCTGTCTTCTAATGAGTGGAATGTAATCACACTGATTCTTCCATTGACTTTCAATAACCGGATTGCCTGTTCTAAAGAGGCCTCTTCGGCACCAAGTTCGTCATTTACTGCAATCCGCACAGCTTGAAAAATTCTTTTTGCAGGATGCCCGCCTTTTCTTCTTGCGGGAGCTGGGATGACTTGTTTAATGATTTCGACAAGCTCACCAGTTGTTTGGATTGGTTTTGTTTTTCGTACTCGTTCGATTTCACGAGCAATTTGTTTGGAAAATTTCTCCTCGCCATAGCGGAAGAAAATCTTTACTAATTCATGGTAGGAATATTCATTAATTACGTGATAAGCGGATAAAGGAGCTGACTGATCCATACGCATATCCAAGGGTGCATCTTGATGATAACTAAATCCACGTTCTGCTTCATCTAGTTGAGGAGAGGAAACCCCTAAGTCATACAAAATACCGTCTACCTTATCTACATACTCACTCAAACGTTCTTCTAATTCTCTGAAATTCGCTTTGATAAATGTGACCATCCCTTGTTCGACATAAGAAGCCAAACGCAGCTTGGCGTGATCGATTGCTTTTTGATCTTGGTCAAACGCATACAGGTGCCCTTTAGAACTTAGTTGGCTCAATAAATATTCACTATGTCCGGCACCGCCGAGTGTACAGTCTACATAAACGCCATCCGGTTTGATGTTCAATCCATCTACCGTTTCTTTCAACATGACTGTATAGTGTTGAAATGTTTCAGTCATTAGTCAGCCTCTTCCTATTCTTATAGTCCGAAATCAATCATATTTTCAGCAATTTCGTCAAAATTCTCTTCTGCTTCTGCAGAAAAATCTTCCCATCGTGTCTCATCCCAAATTTCAATTCGGTTAGATACACCGATGATTACGCACCCTTTTGTCAAAGCTGCATAATTTCTTAACGTGCTTGGTATATTGATCCGTCCTTGTTTATCAAGTTCGCATTCAGTGGCAGCCGAATAGAAGAATCGCACAAATGTACGTGCGTCTTTTTTAGCCAACGGCATTTCGTTCAGCTTAGCTTCCAGATTTTCCCATTCGCTCATCGGATAGCCGAAAAGACAACCATCCAATCCGCGTGTCAGAACAAACTTTTCGCCAAGTTCTTCACGAAGTTTTGAGGGAACGATTAAACGTCCTTTTGCATCAATATTATGTTGGAATTCACCCATCAACATTGAAAGCCCCCCATTCCTCCACTAACTAAAATTAGTCTACCACAATCCCCCACTTTCTACCACCTTTTCTAGGAAATCCGGGAACAACTTTTTTTATTCATAAACATTTTTTTAAGAATCAAGCTGTAAAAAGCCTTTTAAAAGACTTTTTACAGCTTTTCTGCTTTTTTCATAGGTAAGAAAGTATATTCACAATGATCAAGACCGCGTACAAGACGATTGTCAGCAGAAAAACCAAACGCCAAGTCATCTTGAAATAACGCGGATAAATGATTTCTTCATAATAATATGCTTGGAAAACAGCAATACAGATGCCCATTAGTAAAACAGAAATAAAGAAAAACGGCAGGATAGAAATTGTCGCTGTGTTTCTAGACAACGCATGCATACCGCCCCACAAAAAAGGAATCGCCAAATCAGGGGCTTTTATTTTAAAACGACGATTTAACGAAAATAATTTTACAAGAAATTGGCAACCAAACAAAACGATTACCGGGTAAATATACCAAAACAAGATAAGTGGTGTGAATGTGCCCATGAACGTAAACTCCTTTTTTATCGTTGCTTCAAGTATACTGTATATACTTTACACAACTGTTTCATTTTATTTAAATTTATGCAGTTATATTCTATATCTTACAAACACATTCCATGTATTCCAATTCCCTATCCGTTATAATAAAAGAAACAGGCAACAGGAGGAAAATCATGATCAAATATTTTACATTAGATAATGAGAAACTGCGTAATACCGGAAAGGAAACTGACCAAACGATCTGGTATTGTGTAGAACGTCCCAATCAAGAAGAGATTCATCAGCTGACACATCAATTTGAAATTCCGTCAGATTACATCACTTCCATATTGGACGATGCAGAAAATTCCCGTACAGAAGAATTCAATCAATCAAAGTTGACAAAACCAGCATTATTATTGTTGCAATATCCGTTTGCTAAAACAAGCCCTAGCGGTTATTTTCAAGTGGATACATACCCGCTCTCTATCATTTTGACGCCCAAAAAGAAGCTTATCACAATTACGAATCATGAACCACTATTTTTAAAGAAAGTCTTTAGTCAAACCTTTCCAAAAAGCGATGTTTCACCCAATCTCAATATCTTCTTTCAATTCATCTGGCAGGTTACACTGTCTTATAACAGTTATTTAGCTACGCTTCAATCTCAATGCGATACTTTGGAAGCCAAACTTCAAGTATCAACTGAAAACAAACAACTTTATCAAATCATGGATATCCAAAAAAGCCTTGTTTATTTCAGAGAAGCGACTTCTGCTAATTTAGATGCATTGAAAGAATTAGCGCAAAATCAACTTTTCCAAGAAAATCATGCGTTGAAAAACCATCTGCGTGATGTATTGGTAGAAACAGAGCAAGCAATGACTACTTCTCGCATTCAATTAAAACTAGTAGAACAAATGAATCAGACTTTTTCAGCAATTGTATCGAATAATTTGAATAATATTATGAAAATTTTAACTTCTTTAACGATTATATTAACTATACCAACAATCGTCGGAAGTATCTATGGGATGAACATCAAGCTACCCATTGCTGAAAGAGATGATGCGTTTATCTGGCTAGTTCTATTAACATTATTTATTTGTATCGTAACTACCTATTATTTAAAAAAAGGGAAGTTTTTATAAAAAAGACCTCTTGTAGAAAAGACAAAAAGATTGTACACTTGGATTAACTAATTAATTACGAGGTTGAAAACAATGCGTGAAAAAAAACAAACAAGTACTTTTGCTAAAGTAACAAAATTTGTCATTTGGACGATGCTGATTTTAACGATTGGGTCTGTTGTATTGACTGCTGTCATGAGTGTCATGTAAAAAATAAAATATAGCTATCAGCTGCTAAAAAGGACCTGAACCACTACAGTGGCTCAGGTCCTTTTTGCGAGTTGCAATAGTTCTTTTGCATGTTCGAGTGTCAGCTTTGTAATCTCACTCCCAGCTAGCATACGTGCAATTTCTTCTTCTCTTTCTTTTGTTTTCAATTCTGAAACAGATGTTTGCGTACGACCATCAATCACTGCTTTCACGATATAATATTGATAGTCGGCGACTGCGGCGACTTGCGGCAGATGAGTGATGCACAAAACTTGAGAGTATTTCGATATTTGAGAAATTTTATCCGCGATGGCTTGTGCAACTCTTCCACTTACACCTGTATCCACTTCATCAAAGATAATACTTGTCACACCTTGCTCAGAAGAAAAAATAGTTTTCAAAGCCAGTAACATCCGAGATAATTCGCCACCAGAAGCGACTTTCACTAAAGGCTTCAGCGGTTCTCCTGGATTGGTCGTAATGTAGAATTCGATTTGGTCAAACCCATCATGATTCAATTGTCTGTTTTCTTCTTTTAAGAAACGTACTTCAAACTCAGTGTTTTCCATATACAGACTTTTTAATTCATGCAGAATGGATTTTTCCAATTCTTTTGCGATTTTTTTACGCGCTTCATGAAGATCTGCGGCTTGTTGCTGAAGTAGAAGCTCTTTTTGCTCTAGTTCCTCTTTCATTTTGTCCAATTGACCTTCTGAAAAATCAGAAGAAGCTAGCTCTTCGGTGATTTCGTCATAGTAAGCCAATACCGACTCAATGGATTCGCCATATTTGCGTTTCAACTGTCGGATTAATTCTAAACGTTGCGTCACTTCTTCTAAACGACTCTCATCTAACTCCAACAAATCGATTTGACGACTCATGTCGCCGATTGCATCTTGTAGCAAATAGTAAGCACTTTGGATATTTTCATAAATTGCTTCATACTCCACATCTAGATGTGCGATCCCTTGCAATTCTGCAACGGCCAAGCCAACACCATCTACACTGTTTTGTTCATTATTCGTCAGTGCTCCGTAGCCTGCAGCTAATCCATCAGCAATTTTTTGATAATTGCTAAGTTTTTCTCTTTCTTCTTTTAATTTCTCTTCTTCTCCGACTTGCAAATCAGCAGCAGCTATTTCTTCTTGCTGGAAATGAAGCATATCTATTCTCTGAACATAGGATTTTTCATTTTGCTGCACTTTTCGTACCCTTTTTTCCAGCTCACGATAAGAGGTATATTCTTGCTGATAACTCTTTTTCTTCTGTTGGAAAGCTGCATCTCCAAAACGATCCAATAAAGCAAGATGTGATTCAGGCTGGAGCAGTTCCTGATGTTCGTTTTGCCCTTGGATATCCACTAAATAACTGCCGATTTTCCTTAGATTAGCTAGCGTGATGATATGACCATTCACTCGGCAAACATTTTTTCCAGTCAACGACATATCCCTTCGAACGATCAGATTGTCTTCATCCGTTTCGATACCTAATTCAACCATCAATTCAGAGAATCCTTCTTGTTTCGGAAGTTCAAACAATCCTTCAAGAATGCATTTTTCTGCGCCTTGACGTATATAATCGCTTGAACCTCTTCCTCCTGCTAACAAACCTAAAGCATCGATAATGATGGATTTACCCGCACCAGTCTCTCCGGTCAGCGCGGTCATTCCTTCGTGAAAAGAAAGCCGCAATTCCGGAATAATCGCAAAGTTAGTAATACTGATTTCTTGTAGCATCACATTCGCTCCTCAACTTAAAGGTAATGCAGGAAGTCTTTCTTTAATAAAACTGCCTGGTCTTCAGTTCGTGTAATCATCAAAACATTATCGTCATCATTGATAATCGAAAATAATTCTTTCTTGTAGCGCTTATCGATCAAATTCGCTGCTGCCGAAGCATTCCCCGGCAAAGTTTTCAAAATAACAAATTTTTCCATTTGGTCAACTGCTACGAAAGCGTCTTTTAACAGTTTTTCCAATTTAGTATTTACATCTTCATTTGTTTCAGCTGGTATACTATAACGGTAGCCGCCATCTGAGGCCGGTACCTTAATCAGTTTCAGTTCCTTTATATCTCTGGAAATCGTAGCTTGAGTAACAGATATTCCTTTGCTTTTCAGGATTTCAACAAATTCTTCCTGCTTTCGGATATCTTGCTCACTCAACAATCGAGTAATCAAACGATGCCGATCTTTTTTTCTCATTACGTCTTCGCTCCTTAGCTTATTCTTCTTAACCAATGATAGCTTATTTCCTTGGTATAATAAAGAAGAATCCGCACACTTCTCACTTGATTTTCACAGTTACAATTTATTTATGGTCAAACTGTTCGTGTGCGTTTGAAACCACTTCTGCCATATTAATAGCTGGATTGATCGTGCCGCTTTCAGGTACTTTCTTCAAGTGAGCCAAGAACTCGATATTTCCTTCTCCTCCCGTGATCGGAGAATAACTTACTTCCAGCACATCATATCCACCTTGTGCCGCAAATGACAAAATGTCTTCTAAAACTTTTTGATGGGTCTGTGCGTCACGAACAATTCCGTTTTTCCCTACAGCTTCTCTGCCTGCTTCGAATTGGGGTTTGATTAAGGCAATCACTTCTCCCTCTTCTTTTAAAATAGCATGTAATGGAGGCAGCATCAGTTTTAGTGAAATAAAAGAAACATCGATAACAGCAACTTCTGGAATTCCTAAGGTAAAGTCTTCGGGTTTTGCATAACGAAAATTCACTCTTTCCATTACGACGACTCTAGGATCTTGTCTGATTTTCCAAGCTAGCTGATTGTAACCGACATCTAAAGCATAACTCATTTTTGCGCCATTTTGCAAAGCTGCATCAGTAAATCCGCCAGTGGAAGCACCGATATCTAACAATGTTTTTCCTTCAACAGATAGATCAAATGCTTTGAGCGCTTTTTCTAATTTTAATCCACCCCGAGAAACATAAGGAAGTTTTTTACCTTTGACTCTTAATTCACTACTTACTGGAATTTTTTCTCCCGGTTTATCAAACCGCTCGTTTTTTTCGTTGTAAATCAAACCAGCCATAACTGAACGTTTGGCTTGTTCTCTTGTTTCAAATAATCCTTGTTTGACCGCTAATACATCTACGCGTTCTTTTTCCATTCTTTCCCTCATTTCTCCACATCAAATTGCTTGAGCATCTGGCGCATCATCCCGCCATCAAAAGAAAAAACGTCCTCTTCTAATTTGTCTATGATCTTATTGGCGGATAACAACTCAATCTCCAATGCCTCACGTGTCTTTTCTAGGCCTAATAAACGCGGGTAAGTGTTTTTTTCCATACGTTCATCTTTACCAGCTGTTTTCCCTAATGTTTTCGTTGTACCAATCACATCAAGTAGATCATCTCTTATCTGGAAAGCCAAACCTAAATGTTCGGCTAATCGTTGAAGTAGCAATAAGATTTCTTCAGGTTGCTTCGCTAATATACCTCCAGCTAGCAAGGCATAACGAATCAAACGCCCTGTCTTCCTTTCATGAATAAATGCTAATTCCTCTAACGAAAGCTTTTTCGATTCGCCTTCGATATCTGCAGCTTGTCCAGCCACCATACCTTGTGATCCCGCACAAACAGCTAATTGCTGAAGCAACAGAAGCTTAGGAGAATTACCTAAGTGTGCCATACTGATCAGCTGGAATGCGCCTGTCAGTAAACCATCTCCAGCCAATATAGCTAACGCTTCGCCGAATACTTTGTGATTGGTAGGTTTTCCCCTTCGAAGATCATCATTGTCCATCGCAGGCAAATCATCGTGGATCAAGGAATACGTATGCACCATTTCTAAAGCAGCCGCTACTTGATAGACGGGAACATCGATAGGCTCATCAAAGGAAGCAACAGCCGTTAAAAGTAATAATGGACGGATTCTTTTTCCACCTGCTTTCACTGAATAAGTCATCGCATCACAGAGTGCTCTATCCGTCGTATGTTCATCTAAAAAAGACAAGATTTCTTTTTCTACAGCAGGTAGATGAATAGCTGAAAAGTCAGTTAATCTCATCTCAGCTTTCCTCGTTTCCGTCAAAATCAACTTCTTCATTTGATTCTGTCATCATTTTCGTCAAGGTTTCTTCTGCTTTAGCTAAGGTATCTTGGCAATGTTTGCTTAATTCCATTCCTCGTTTAAACGAATCTAGAGCTGATTCTAATGGAACGTCTCCTTGTTCTAGCTGCATGACGATTTTTTCTAATTCTTGCAGTGACTCTTCAAAAGTTGGATTTTCCATATTTTTATTCTCCTTTGTCTATCTCTTGTACTTGTCCTTTAACGATTCCATCTTGATAATGGATCGTCAGCAAATCCCCTTGATGGATCTCGGAGACACTTTTTACTACTTGATCATTTAACGTCGTATAGCTGTAGCCTCTTCCCATGATTTTCAATGGACTCAACAAATCAAGAGATTGAACAGCTTGAGCAAAACGCTGCTGCTGTTGTTTCATATATTGTTGGATTTTCTCTTCTAAACGTTTTTCTAGATAAGCAGTTTCTTGGCGAGCTGCTTTGACTCGATAAAGCGGAGCCACTTGTTCCAATTGGTGGCTTAACGCGATCGTTTGCTTTTCTTTTGCATGATAAATCTGCTGTGTAGCTTGATATAATCGCTGTTTCAATTGATCTAATTTGATGGTCTGACCTTCATACAATCTTTCAGGCTGCCGAAAGACATAGGAACGTCGAGCACGCTCGAACCGTTCTTGTTTACGCTGGATCTGGCGTACAAACGCCTGCTGCAATCTAGCTTGCCGTTCTTGAATGCGCATCAACTCTTCTGACAAAACAGGAACAGCTAATTCTGCAGCTGCTGTTGGAGTAGCAGCCCGAACATCTGCTACTAAATCAGCGATCGTGGTATCTGTTTCATGTCCCACAGATGAAATCACCGGCGTATTGGCTTGATAAATCGCTCGGGCAACCCGTTCTTCATTAAACGGCCACAAATCCTCAATTGATCCGCCTCCACGACCAATGATCATTGTATCAAAATCCCCCATCTCTTCTACTCGTCGGATATTCTTGACAACATTGTCCGCTGCTTGATTCCCTTGTACAACGGTTGGGAACAAAACCAATTGGACAATTGGATACCTTCTTTTCACCGTCGTGATGATATCGCGGATAACCGCTCCGCTTGGACTGGTAAGGATCGCGATTCGCTTTGGGAAACGTGGCAACATTTTTTTAGGACCTTGAAAAAGGCCTTCCTTCATCAGCTTTTCTTTTCGTTCTTCCAATTCTTGATATAAAGCACCTATTCCATCAGGCTCCATGTGCTCTACATAGATTTGATACGAACCTCCCGCTTCATAGAGTGAAATACGCCCAACAACAAGGACTTTCATTCCTTCTTTTGGCTGGAATCGTAATTTTTGGAATGCACCTTTGAACATAATAGCAGATATTTTTGCATGATCATCTTTTAAGCTGAAATATTGATGGGCGTTGGCGCGTAAACGGAAATTCGATATTTCGCCTGTTAAATATACTCGTTCTAAATAAGGATCGGCATCAAATTTACGTTTCAAATACCTCGTTAATGTAGTGACAGTTAAATATTCTTGTGCCATTTATTCACCTGCTCCAAAAGCTTCGGCAGATTTTACGGTTTGATACATCAGCATCGTGATAGTCATTGGCCCTACACCTTTTGGCACAGGAGTGATCCAGCCTGCAATAGGCTCCACTTCATCAAATTTCACATCACCGATCAGCTTACCGTTAGCATCACGGTTCATCCCTACATCTATCACTACAGCACCTGGTTTTACAAATTCTTTTGTGACAAAATGTCCACGTCCTATTGCTACGACTAAAATATCTGCTTCTTGTGCCAGTTCAGCCAGATTTTCGGTTTTAGAATGAGCAACAGTAACAGTTGCATCTGCCATCAAGAGTAGCTGAGCCATCGGTTTACCGACGATATTGCTTCGTCCGATAACTACTGCTCGTTTACCCGTCGGATCGATAGAATAAGCTTCAAACATTTTCATGATGCCGTATGGAGTACAAGGAATCTTGTCCGGTTTACCCGCAAGGAGTCTGCCTAAATTCATTGGATGAAAGCCATCTACGTCTTTTTCAGGACGGATAGCTAACAGGATCTTTTCTTCATCTATATGCTTTGGCAATGGTAATTGGACCAATATACCATGAAATCTAGGATCTTGATTGTATTTTTCGATTTCTGCAAGTAGTTCGTCTTCAGAAATCGTCTCAGGATAACGCTCTACTGATGAATGGATTCCGATTTCTTTTGCTACGCGTTCTTTATTTCTTACATAGATTTGACTGGCTGGATTTTCCCCTACCAATAAAACAACTAATCCGGGATGGATACCATTATCTTTCAATTTTTGGATTTTTTCAGCAATCTCTGCCTGCATTTTTTCAGCTAATTCTTTTCCGTTAATCAATTCTGCCATCTAACCACTCCCAGATATTTTTTGTTTTCATTCTACCATAGAATTTTCCCGATTTATAACAGGTTTATGATGATTCACAGAAAAAAGCTAGGACTTACGCCCCAGCTTCTAATTCTTTTAATACATTGGATAAGACACCGTTGACGAATTTACGCGAACGGTCATCACTAAATGTTTTTGCCAACTCAATTGCTTCATTTAAAGCAACAGCCGCTGGTACATCTGTCACATAAGTCATTTCAAAAATCGCGATACGCAAGATCACCAAATCCATTTTTGAGATCCGATTGATATGCCAATTGTTTTTCAAATGTTTTTCGATCACTTTATCCAATTCATCTTTTTTTGCACAGACACCGCCAACTAGCGTATCAAGATAAACAGGAACAAACTCTGATTCATCTTCATTGATCATGTCGCGGTGGTCTAATTCGATTGCGTTGAAAATCGCATCTTCTTTTGTTAGGTCTGCATTGAAGTCTAACGGAAATAAAGCCTGCAATGCCATCTCCCGAATCTCGTGTCTTGATAGTTCTTTATTCATTCTCTTCCTCTTCGTCTTCAAAAAGTTCTTCGATTGTTGGTTGTTCTAATTTTTCAGGAACAACAGCTACTACATGGATATTGACTTCAGCTAGATCGATATCTGTCATGAAAAGGACTTGCTGGCTAACCCGTTCTTGCATTTCCATTGCAACTTTAGGAACTGAAACACCATATTCCAGGTAGCAGTAAAGATCTACTTTCAAGCCATCTTCCTCATTTGCCAAGTAAACACCTTTTCCGTGAGCTGCTCGTCCTAATAATTCAGTGACATTGCTGGCAAAAGTTCCGCGCATTCCGTATACGCCTTCTACTTTAGAAGCAGCAATCCCGATGATTACTTCGATGACTTCAGGAGCAATCACGATCTCTCCCAAATCTTGGTTTGCGTTTAAAATCAAATTTTTTTCATCTGCCATTTATTTATTCCTCCCTTTGCCTAAGCACGAGATATATCCGAATTCTCTATGATGCGGCTATAATGATCATTTGGTAAAAAAACTGCCGCCGATCAGCTGCAAATTGCTATGAATTGGAGAAAATATCCAACTTTATTATCTCTTACAGCTTAAAAGTTCTTCTATAGTGTATCATTAAATCAAGCGATTTTCTATAACAAAGTCTGTGAACACTGATTTTTACGCTTACTTCTTTTATGGACGAGACTATAAGATAATCAATTCTTTTGGTGAACGAGTCAATACGCGATTCCCATCTTCTGTGATCAGCAAATCGTCCTCAATACGTACCCCGCCGATTCCTGGTAAGTAGATCCCTGGCTCGTCAGTAATTACATTTCCCGGTACAAATTGTTTTTCCGCACGAGAAGAAACATTCGGTCCTTCGTGGATCTCTAGACCGATCCCATGACCTGTAGAATGTCCAAATGCTTCACCATAACCATGTTTTGAAATGTAATCTCTAGCAACTGCGTCTAATTGGACACCAGTCATTCCTGGTTTCGCAGCATCAATAACCGCTAATTGCGCGTCTAGAACTACTTGATAAATTTCTTTTAATTTTTCTCCAGGATCACCAATAGCGAATGTACGTGTCATATCAGAAACATACCCTTCGTAATAGCAGCCAAAATCCAACGTGATCAAGTCACCTTGTTCGATGAGTTTCTTGCTTGCTACACCATGCGGCATAGCCGAACGCAATCCGCTAGCAACGATCGTATCAAAAGAAACACCTGAAGCGCCAAGAGAACGCATATAAAAGTCTAGTTGATTTGCGACTTCAATCTCAGTCATGCCAGGTTGGATCATTTTCAGGATGTGATCATATGCCATATCCGCAATATTACATGCTTTTTCGATAATGGCGATTTCTTCTTCATCTTTCACTTCTCTAAGTTCTTCAATCATCTGTGAAACAGGGACTAATTCCGCATCGATGATTTCTTCTAAAACCGAATATTCTAAAAATGAGACTGTTGTTTCCTCAAAAGCTAATGAGTGCAGTTCTTCTTTGCGTACTAAGTTTGCTACCTCATCAAAAATAGGTCCGACATTTTTAATAATTTCAAACCCTTGAGCCTGCGCTGCCGCCTGCTCGGTATAACGAAAATCAGTAATAAAAAATGCTTTTTCCAAAGTAATAACAGCTAATCCTGTCGTACCTGTAAAGTTCGTTAAGTAACGAAGATTGTACGGACTGGTAACCAAAAATGAATCCAAATTTTCTTCTTGCATCTTTTTGCGCAATTTTTCTACACGTAGCATCATAATGAAACTCCCTCTTTCTTTGCACGCTTTTTTCTATTATAGCAAACTTTTCTTCGTACACGACAGTTAAATAAAAATTTCCGGAAAACTTCTTTTTCTTTTAAAGAAAGAAAGCCAAAAAGGAGTCACGGTTTCGCCGCAACTCCTTTAGCTTTACTATTTTATAAAAACTTATGACCGTTTTCCAAAGAAAAACGAGACAACTGCTACCAAAATCACTGCGCCTAAAATAGATGGAATAAGTGCCATACCTGCAGCTTTTGGTCCCCATTCGCCGAAAATCGCTTGTCCAATACTTGAACCAACTAATCCAGCAATGATATTCGTGATACAGCCCATCGAATTTCCTTTGCTGGTGATTGCACCTGCAATCGCTCCGATCACAGCTCCAACAATCAATGTCCATAACCAACTCATAATATAACCTCCTTCTTTGCTAATCAATTTTAGCATAAGGGATTTAAAGGGGACAAATAATTGGTTCTGCTATTTCATGTTTTCTTCTGCAAAGTAAAAAAATAAAGAAAACCTCCCCTTAGAAGTTTTCTTTATTTTTTATTTGCGTTTAAACATGCTACGGATACCACGTTTCACTACATCAAAGAAACTCAATGATTGTACCATTCTATCTTCATCTACATATTCTCTGATCGCACGAAGTACTTTTTTAGGTTCTTTGGAAGAAAATGTGTATGTACCATTTTTTTTCGTTTGAATGGCATATCGAGGAATCCATTTTCCTTTTAGCATGACCGATGCTAGTACATAATCCACTTCTTCCCATGGAATTTGGATATATTTGCGTTTGTCTCGCGCATGGTAAAATTCAAAGCCATTATCGCCTATCATGATTTGTCCGTAATCTGTCAGCCCCGTAAATGAAGTAGCGTCAATTACTAAGTCTACTTTTGTATTGATTGATTGAACCATTTTCTCCCTCCAAATATCTGTTTATTCACAGTATACTATATAAAAAAAGCTCGGGACAACGCCCGAGCTATATTTTTATGGATTATAAAAGTCCGATGACGTGTCCTACAACACCGACTACGAATAAGCCAAGGATAATAACGATTGGAGAAACTTTTTTCTTAAGCAACCACATACAGAACAATGTTAATCCTAATGCAGCTAAACCAGGAATCAATTGGTCTAAGTTGTCTTGTAACGTTGTTACCTTTTCAGGAGAAAGGGCTAAGCCATTATTAACTTGTTCAAATGCACTCTTGATTCCTTCACCACCTGAAGGTAATTTATCCCATTCGATGTAAGCACCTTTATCTAATTTTACAGTTGATACAACTGGTAAGAATTTGATTGATACCCATCTTTGTACCAAGGCAGCTAATACGAACATCCCTAAAATAGAAGCACCTTTTGTTACGTCTTGTAATAATCCGCCAGAAAGGTCATCCGTAATTTTAGAACCAGCTCTGTAGCCGAATTCTTGTGTATACCACATGAATGCCCAACGAATAATGTTCCAACCTAAGAAGAAGATGATTGGTCCAAGGATATTTCCTCCCATAGCTAATGAAGCACCTAGTGCACCTAGCATTGGACGTACTGTAAACCAGAACACTGGGTCACCAACACCAGCTAAAGGACCCATCATACCTACTTTAACCCCTTGAATCGCTACATCATCCACAGGTGCGCCATTCGCACGTTCTTCTTCCAGTGCCAATGTAACCCCTAAAATTGGAGAAGCAATGTATGGGTGTGTATTAAAGAATTCCAAGTGACGTTTCAATGCTGCAGAACGTTCTTCTTTTGTTTTGTATAATTTTTTGATTGCTGGAATCATAGAAAATGCCCAGCCACCGTTTTGCATACGTTCGTAGTTCCATGAACCTTGAATGAAGGTAGAGCGCCATGCAACAGCTAAACGATCTTTTTTTGATAATTTGATTTTTTCTTCTGCCATTTTATTTTCCTCCTTCAAGATTAATAGTCATTCAAAATGTCGCCTAAAGGGTCACCAGAGTTGCTTCCGCCTCCATTATTTGATGAACCACCCATTTTAGAAAGGTTCAAGTAAATAAGAGCTAATGCAACACCTAAAGCACCTAGAGCAATCAATGTTAATTGAGAAATTGCAGCTACAACGAAACCGATAACGAAGAATGGCCATACTTCTTTTGTAGCCATCATGTTGATTACCAAAGCGTAACCTACAGCTACGACCATTCCCCCACCGATAGCCATACCATCTGTTAACCATGCTGGCATTGATTCAAGGAATGATTGCACAGTTTGTGCTGGGATAAATAGCAATGCTGCTGCTGGGACCGCGATACGAACCCCTTGTAAACATACAGCAATGATGTGCCACATTTCAACCTTACGGATGTTTCCTTCTTCAGCAGCCGCATCCATCAAATGAACGATTGGAACAGCGATTGTACGTACGATCATTGTTAAGAACAACCCTGCAACAGCCAAAGGAACGGCAATCGCGATCGCAGAAGGAACACCTTTAACACCTTGTCCACCTAAAACTAAAATAATTGCTGATGCTACTGATGCTAATGCAGCATCTGGTGCTACAGCGGCACCGATATTTGCCCAACCTAAAGCGATCATTTGAAGCGTACCGCCAAGTACGATACCAGCTTCGAGGTTACCGGTAACTAAACCGATCAATGTACATGCCACTAGTGGTTGATGAAATTGAAATTCATCAAGAATACCTTCCATACCAGCTAGAAAGGCAACTAATACGACTAAAATTATTGAAATAATAGACATGATAAGCCTCCTATAAATTTTAATATTATTTATTACGCTTTTGCTAATTCAGCTTTTGCTTTTTTCAAAATGTCATCCATGTTATCGCGTGAATCATTAGGTACTTTACGTACATCGAATTTCACACCTTTTTGTTCAAGCTTCTCAAACGCTTCAACATCTTCTTGTCCCATAGACAATACTTTACTTACAACGACTTTACCAACTGAATGCGCCATTGACCCAACATTTAATTCTTTGATGTCCACGCCACCTTCAACAGCTGTCAATACGTCTTCAGGATTTTCAAATAAAAGCAATGCTTTGGTATTTCCAAAACGAGGGTCTTTTGCCACTTCGATCATTTTGCTAATAGGAATAACATTTGCTTTTACACCTGGAGGAGCAGCTTGTTCGATTAGTCTCTTACGCAGATCATCCTTTGATACTGCATCTGAAACAACGATAATACGGTTTGGTTGCACTGCTTTTGTCCAAGCTGTCGCAACTTGTCCATGTAACAGACGTGAGTCAACACGAGCTAATACATATTTGATTTTCCCGTCTCCGACCACAGTTCCTTCCGGAAGTGCTCCTTTAGGTTGTGCGTCTTCAACTGCTGCTTTCGGTGCTTCTGCCGGTTCTAATTCTTCCGGTTTCACTTTTACACCATCTTTTGCTGTTTCAATGATATGCGCTGCAATTTCATGAGCAGATTCCATTGAAAAGCGTGATGCATAGGCTTCAATCAACATTGGCAAATTCAAACCGCTGACGATTGCCCATTTATCTTTGTGCTCTTCGAATAATGTGTTTGATTGATTGAACGGTGTTCCGCCCCATAAATCAACTAAGAATAACACTTCGTCTTGATTATCAAAAGAAGCAACCGCTTCTTCCAATTTGGCTCTCAAGTCATCTGGACCTTCACTTGGTTTCAAAATCACGGCTTTGACGTTTTCTTGTTCGCCAAAGATCATTGAACCGGATTGTAAGATTCCTTCAGCAAATTGTCCATGACTTGCTAGGATAATCCCTACCATATTTATACCTCCTATTTACTTTTGTTGTAACAAATTCAAAAATATTAATAATTGCTAACCATTACAACAGAATTATTTGACCTTTTCCAACAACCATTTTTGTTACACCTTTTTGATTTTCGCTAGTAGTTCCATCAAAAGGATTTTCCTGTCAGCAGGTACTTTTCGAATCTCTAACTCCACTTCTTGACTGTTCAAGTAACGAAAGGAATCAATATCTTGTTGATTTACTGAAACAAAATTGGTAATCATTGATTTGCCTTCAGTAAAACTCATACCGCCGATATTCAACGACTTCAACTGTACACCGCAGCGGACAACCGCTTCAACATCTTGGGGATTGGTGAATAAAAGCATCACTTTCGCTCGTGATAATAGTCCACTATGATAGATTTGAATCATTTTCTGCACGGTTATTACATTTGCTGTGATTCCCGGCGGTGCAGCTTCTTTTAATAGAAACTTTCTCAATTTATCTTGAGCAACTACATCGCTGATCACAATGATACGTTCAACACCTGTTTGCTTCGACCAAACTGTTGCGACTTGCCCGTGGATTAAACGATCATCTATACGTGCCAATCGAATATCCATCTGCAAAACTCCTTCTTCCTCACTACTTCACAGAAACCCCTATCATTTCTGTGTGAACAACCACCTCCTAGCACACACTACTATAAGCAAAAAGCGTGCCAACTTTTTTGCGATACACTAATTGAATTTAAAGGATTCTTAACCAATACACAAAAACGATACACTATAAAAGTGTATCGTTTTTGTGTATTTACGGCATAGTGTATTCTTTTTTATCTAGCTGATTATGCACTAGACGTAGCAGATAATACATTTCTTCTATTGGCACTTTTACTTTTATCTTATCTTCTAGCAGGACAACCGAGGCTGTTAATTGATTATAAAGAGGATCACTCGTTGTGTTCGTCAATTCGTTTTCTTCCACCGTCAACGTTTCATTTCGAATAATCCGTTCGATCATTCCTGCTGTGTGCATCACCAAGTTGATCTTAAAGCCATATTCTTCATCGCCAATTCCCATCGTCTGAGAGATTTGTGTAGAAAATTGCCACATTGGATCGATTAGTTTACTACCATTGATAAAGATGAAGTTCTCAGAGATAAACTCAACACATGTTTTTTTAGCTGTCTCTTCATCTAGCGAGACGAATTCAGTTTCTTCCATTTCTGATTCCATAAGCAACTGATCCAAAATGACTTCGATATTTTGATCAATGAAGCGCTCTAAAGGAATAAATGGTGCTTGGATATTCAAATCAGTAATTCCAGTAGTTGCTATGATCTGATATTCTTTTTGGATGACTGGCAATTCTTCTTTCACTTCCACAATCGACAAAGCTAAAACTTCTAATTCTGTTTCTTGACGCTTATTTACCGCTCGTTCGATCAATTCTTTGATTCTTTGTGCTGTACCTTCGCCAGATGCACAAATAGCCAAAACAGCTTTTTTCTTATGGATAGGTTTTGTTTCCTGGACAGGTTCTACAGAAGATATTTCTGCGTAACCTCGAAAATTCTTCAACGATTCATGCAACATATCTAAATCTGTCCCTAATACAGAGACCTTTCGTACGGTTTCCAAAACTAGAGAAGTCGTTACCATGTCAACGGTACGTACAGGTATCCCAGTGTCTCGCTGAATTTGTGAATTAAATGAGGCGAGGGACCCCATATCCACTAATAGTATGACCCCGCTTCCTTCATCTACTTCTTGTACATTGCGTTCAATTCGGTCTAAAGCTGTTTTCGGATCCATATCCAACGGCATGTCTACTGCTCGTACGTTCTCTGCATCTAACAACTGTTGGACAACCTGAACCATACTGCTTGCTGTACTGTTTCCGTGAGCCGCAACGACTACACCGATTCTGCCGCTTGCTTGGTTCGCCCGTAACGAGACGAGTAGAACAGTCAAGTAGTAGTCTTCACTTTCTGGAATATCCACTTGAAAATACGTTTCTATATAACTACGCACTTCTTTCGCAACAGCATATTCATCTGGAAAATCAAATGCCATCTCACGGATATTATCATTCGTATGCCGTTCTTCTCCTAAATTTATTTTTTTCAAAAACGAACTGATATGCAAGCTCATAGCATAAATAAAGTTTTGCTGAAACTCATATGGTAAAGATCTTTTGACCATTACATAAATCTGATTGGTCACTTCTATGATTTTTGGATCTACAAATTCTGCTAATTTGCTATCTGCATTAAAAGAAAACCCATGGTCTTTATAAAAAGACTTCAGATGGATATTGATATCTGTAGAAATAAAGTGATTGATTGCTTCTTGGTCCAACCCATCCGACTTCAGCAAAGCTGCTTTATCTCCGATGATATCATATAGATTATAAGGTAATTCATAGGAGTCTGATTGGATTTTCATGATCGTATCGTTTGGTGCTACAGTTATCTTTGGCTCCAATATTTTAGAAAGCTCTGCCATTGCACTGCGGTTGCTTGCTAATTGAATCAATCCGCTACGAATCCCTTCTGTCAAATCATCAATCGTAATCGATATTTCGGGAGATTGCATATGATTTAGAAATCCTCGTGCGCATACTAACTGGATATTCGACTTCAATTGACCTATATTCCCATAAGTCACACTGCCAATCAGTGCTTTTGCTACATCTTCTGTCAAAGAGATCTTTCGTTGCGTGCGGTTCGCTTCGTGGGCAATCATAATTTTTACTAAATCGACTTTCTCATTTGCAGGACGTTTTTCAAAAGCCGGAAGTTTGATATTAATTGGGATACGCCGAACAAAAGTTTCCAATAGCGAAGAGCCTGGATCTTCTGTGGTCGCACCTACGATTCGTACATTTGCTTCATGGGATTTCGTTGTTTCTCCAAGTCGGCTGTAAGTCCCGTGATCCATAAAGTAAAAGATCATTTCTTGACCTTCTGGAGGCAATCGGTGAATTTCATCCAGAAATAGCATACCACCATCCGCTTGATCGATAATTCCCATTTTTTCTTCATCTGCACCTGTAAAGGCTCCTTTTGCATACCCAAATAAATGGCTCATCAAAAGCTCAGGATTATTCGCGTAATCAGCACAATTGAAAACAATCAGTTCCGTTTCCTCATCTATTACATGATGTGCTTTGGCAAAGTGATACATCGCGTGCGCAAAATAAGTCTTTCCTGATCCGGTAGGTCCTGTAATCAAGCAATTTAATCCTCTTGGCGGATACAAGATCGCAGCTTTTGCCTGTTCCACCGAGTTTTTCATGCTGCCATTAGCTCCAATGATTTTTGCAAAGATATCCTTAGTATCTATCTGGAGCGTATTTTTTTCTTCAGAGACCGGCGTTTCTTTGTAACTTGACCACATGTTTTGTAGCTGGCTTTACGTGCGTAGCGAGTGTTTGATATATGTAACGTACTGGTCGTCCATCTGTCTTTATCAATTTTCCTTCGCGCACTAGCTGATTCAGATCCTTACTGCTATTCGTTCGTTGGATTCCTAACACTTCAGCAATTTCTTGTGTCGTTACTCCTTGGTCATATTCTGCCTTTGTTAAATGAGCGGTTTTTTCTTTGACATACATATAAATTCGGTCCATGCGTTTTGCCAATGGTATCGCTCCTTTTCTATAGACTGTTGTTCTTAGGCTTCAAAACATAATACTATGTATTTATTTCCGTTTCGTCAACTATTTACCTGATTTTGTTTTGTTGACAACAAGCGAAGGGACAAGCGTAATGAAAATAAAAGAACACAAAATATCAATTCCATTTTTATATCGGAAACAAGAAAAAGAACACTATTTATCCTACAATGATGCTCCTGATAGTAGACAATAACGCTTTCATCAATAAAAACAATAGTTATCAAAACATCCTGATTACAAGATGGCAAAAAAATATTAAGCGTAAAAAGACATGGTAACCTTCGCATCCTTCATTACAACTTTTATTTTTATAAACAAAAAAAGAGGCTGTGACAAAAGTCTTGTCACAACCTCTTTAATCGCAAGATTCAATTAAGCTTCTTGAGCTACTGGATAAACAGACACTTGTTTTTTGTTACGGCCTTTACGTTCGAAACGTACTACGCCATCAACTTTTGCAAATAAAGTGTCGTCTCCACCGATACCCACGTTTACACCTGGATAGATTTTTGTACCGCGTTGACGGTAAAGAATTGATCCACCTGTAACTGTTTGTCCATCAGCGCGTTTAGCACCTAGACGTTTTGATTCTGAGTCACGGCCGTTAGATGTAGAACCGCCACCTTTTTTGTGGGCAAATAATTGTAGATTCATAGATAACAACATGGTCTGCACCTCCTATTTATCATTGATTGTTTTAATTTGGATATATTCTGAGTTTTCAGCTTCTATTGATTGTAAACCTAATAAAAGATTTTCTAATAGAATCTCAGCAATATTGTTTTGTTCTTGTGTCATTCCTGAAGTGACTTCGGTATAAAGATAACCGCCTTCTTCTTCATTCATTTCAACAATCGGTTCAAAACCGGCTAATGAGGCAATCCCGTTGACAGTGCTGATCGCTAACGCAGAAACACCTGCACAAACGATATCACTTCCATAAGGACCAGCATCAGCATGCCCGGTCAAAGTGAATGAAACGATCTGACCTGCGTCATTTCGCTTAAATGTTCCTTTGATCATATATAGGCCTTCTTTCTCAAACGCTGATTAAGCGTTGATCGCGTCGATAACCACTTTTGTATATGGTTGACGATGACCTTGTTTGCGGTGTGAATGTTTTTTAGGTTTGTATTTGAAAGTAACGACTTTCTTTTGTTTGCCGTGTTTTTCAACAGTACCTTCAACAGTTGCACCTGCAACAGTTGGAGCGCCTACTTTTGTAGATTCGCCACCTACTAAGATAACTTCGTCAAAAACAACTTTTTCTCCTGCTTCAACGTCAAGTTTTTCAACATAGATTGCTTGTCCAACTTCAACTTTTACTTGTTTACCACCAGTTTTAATAATTGCGTACATGCTATAAAGCACCTCCTTCTGATATACTTAGACTCGCCATCCGAAGTGACAGCATCTGCTGTGCTTATTACTTGTTCTGAGCGGTTGTAGCTGTGGAGTCCACAATTACAACAGTACTAGCTTACCAGAATAGCCGCTGTTCGTCAACTAAATTTAAAGTCAAAAAATGAAATAAAGATTTAAACAATCGTGCTCCTGCTTTTCTTTCCTCTTCGTTTCTGCCAAATAAAATAGTCGCATTGCGTTTCTTTTCTTCTTATAATAAAAGAAAAAGGAGGAGCACAAATGGAATATCCAACAGAATTGATACAAGAGGCTTCTTTAAGGATGAACGGCCGTCCTGTAGAAGGGTTTGTCGCTGGGCAAGGACCTCTTCATCCTAAATTAATGCTTGTAGGAGAAGCCCCAGGGAAAACAGAGATTGATACACACATCCCTTTTAGCGGACAAGCTGGAAAAGAATTGATGCAGGCACTTTCTTCCACTGGTTTAACACGAGAAGAGGTTTATATCACCAGTGCTGTACGGAGTCGCCCGTATCGCGTGACTCATCGGATCAATAAACGGACACAACAGACAGAAACTGTTTATCCAAATCGTACACCTACTCGATCCGAAGTATTTGCACACGCACCGATACTGGATTACGAACTGATGGAAGTCCAGCCAAAATTAATTGCGACACTTGGAAATATTGGCCTGCAACGATTACTTGGTAAAGAATATACAGTTACCAAAAACCATGGTCAACTCTATACAGGTCCCGTCTTACAGCTAACAGAACAAAAAGATGCCTACGAATGGTCAGAAAAAAACTACCGTATCCTTCCACTTTTTCATCCAGCAGCTATTTTCTACAATCGTTCCCTTGTACCTGTTATCCATCAAGATTGGCAAGTACTAGCTTCACTTTTACAACAAGATTAAAAAGAACAGACAAGACGGTGAAATTTTTAGTTTCCAGTCTTGTCTGTTCTTTTTCAGTGTTTTAATGGCTCATTGCCGTATATTTCGCATGCAATGCTGTCAACGCATGAGCAACTGTTTGATGTTGATGTGTGGATGTATATTCCCATAAGTGAGAAAGCTGTTTTTCTACTTCTGGCTGCAAGGAAGTATAAATAATCGTTTGTCCTCTCTGTTCTGCTTTTTCTTGAAATTCATCAAAAACTGCACGTGCCGTCAAATCAATACTTGGTACCCCACGCATGGAGAAGATGACACCGTCGTGATGGTTTAGTTCTTCCAATTTATTTTTTAGTTTTTCTGAAGACATGAAAAACAGCGGACCGCTAATGTACACTACTGTCCAATTATTCAGCTTTTCCGTTTCTGGCAGCCCCATTCTTTGCCAATCGATTGTTTCTAATGAAATCGTGATAGCCGCACTTTTTACAACAAAAAATACACAACCGCCGATAATCCCAATTACAATAGCAATACTTAAATCAAAGATGACTGTACAAATCATTGTAAGAACAAACAATAGAATAGCTGACCAATATTTATGAACAAATAGCTCCTTAATCGTTCTCCATTCATTCATACGCCAAGCCGTCACGATCAAAACGCCTGCAAGTGCCGGCATCGGAATCTGTGACATCACTGGCGCAAAAACAAGCATGGAGAGCAACAAGACAACTGCATGTATCATGCCAGCTAATCTGGTTTGTGCGCCAGATTTGATGGCCACACTTGTACGAGCAATGGCTGCAGTAGCAGGAATCCCGCCAAAAAAAGGAAGCAATAGATTTCCAACCCCTTGTGCCACTAATTCTTGGTTACTGTCTAATGATTTATTTGCCATTCGACCAGCAGAAGCACCACATAATAAGCTCTCAATCATCCCTAACAGAGCAATGCTAATAGCCGGAACTGCTACTTGTTGCAAGGCAGAAAAGCTAAAATCTCCCAAGCCCAAGCGATTACTGCTGATCAATGTTTGTGGGATGTTACCAACAGTGGCTACTGGTAAATGACACAGTAGCGTAACTACTGTTGCTAAAATGATGGCCAACAGCGAACTAGGCATTCGTTTCGCCCATTTTTTCGGATAGATGAACATCCCTAAAATGACTAGTCCTCCCATAATCAAAGATGCTATGTTTATTGGAAAACCTAGTGTTTGATAACTACTTAGCTTTTCAATAACATTTGTACCTTCCGAATGAACACCAAACAAATTATCAATCTGACCTAATGCAATAATAATAGCAATACCTGAAGTAAATCCTGTGATTACTGGTGCTGGGATAAAAGAAGTTAGTGTTCCTAATCGGAAAAGTCCTGCTGCAAGTAAAAATAGACCTGCCAAAAAAGTAGCAAGCAACACACCTTGCATTCCCTTTGTTGCCGCAATGGACATTAGAATAGCTGCCATTGCGCCTGTCGGACCTGATATTTGATAAAAACCGCCTGATAAACCGCCAATAACGATACCGGCAATGATAGCCGTAATCAAACCTGCGGACGCATCGGCTCCGCTTGATACCCCAAAAGCCAAGGCTAAAGGCAATGCTACAGCAGCTACTGTGATTCCAGCCAAAAGATCTTTCTGAAATCTTGAAAGATCATAACCTGAAAATTCTTTTTTTAGTGATAAAACATAATTTTTGAACACCTATCTAACTCCTTTTCATGAAATTTTCTAAAATACCATTCATTAGAATAGCATATTTCATGAGATAAAGTAATATTTTTCACAAAGTTTCCTGTCCAATAGATCCTTGTTTTTCTACATTTAGAAGAAAATAGAAAGCAAGGCCAACAGAGCTAACCCACCTTGTTTTAGTAAAATCCATCGATCGCTAGTCAGACTTCCATACAATGCAACAATAAAAATTGATACCAACAGCATACTTGTAATTTCTTTAGGTGCGGAAGAAAGGTAAGCTCCGTAAAGTAGTCCAACCCCTAATAGTCCATTGTATACTCCTTGATTCTTAAATAATGTTTGAACAGATTTTCTGCTTAATTCTTCTTTATTCATTTTAAAAACTCTGCTTGTCGTGTCAGAATCAGTTCTTACTGTTTCGATGTACATGATATAAAAAAATTCGATGGCCACTAGAGTGACTAAAATTTTTGATAATATTGACATATTTGCTCCCTCTTTCTGATGGATTTTATTTTTTACTTCCTATAATTGTACTAGATAAAGATGTTTTTTTTATTTTATTTGCCTTTGAAAACAAACAATATTGGCACAAAAAACAAAGAAAAACCGTTAGAAACTGAGGTTTCTAACGGTTTTTTAGCGTCACAGGAGGGATTCGAACCCCCGACCGTCCGCTTAGAAGGCGGATGCTCTATCCAGCTGAGCTACTATGACAGGAATCAGCGGAACATCAATAATTATAGATAATTAAATTGCTTCTGTCAATACGAAATAGTTATTTAATTAGCAAATAGTCAATTATTTTAATTCAACTACCAAATCACTCCTTTGAAAAGAAACATTCACTTCCATCTATTCTAAGGTTATCAGTCGAAAACAGGAGCTGCATTGTCTTCATGCTTACTCCTGTTTATTTCAATCTATTCACTATTTTCTTCAGTTGTTTTACAAATATAGTCTCTTCCACATCAAATTTAGATGGATTCCTTGATTTAATCAATCACTTACTGATTGTCATAATCATGTATCACCAATCGATTTCTTCTGCTTCTTTTGTCATTAAGATGACGCCATCGCCTAATGGCAAGATGGTCGATGTCAAATCAGGATGGTTCATCACGACACGAAGGAATTCATTTAATTTACGATGGATAGCTCGTTTGCCACGAGGAATCTCTTCATCAGGGAGCAAGATCGTCCCACCTTGGAAGATATCATCTACCATCAAAACGCCACCTTTTCGTAACAAACGCAAACATTCAGGTAAAAATTCAATATATTTTGATTTTGCACTATCCATAAAAATAAAGTCATATGGACCAGACAACTCAGGCAGAATATCTGCGGCTTGCCCTTCAAGCAAGGTTACTTTATCTGTCAATCCTAGACGTTCATAGTTTTTTTTCGCTTTCTCAATCATGACATCGAAACGATCAATGGTCGTAACATGAGCATTTTCTCCGATTGTTGTCGCCATGACACTTGATGAAAAACCGATAGCTGCACCGATCTCTAAGATTCGTTCAGGTTGAATCTGTCCAAGTAAAAATTTCAAAAATACAACTGTTTCGTGGGGAATAACCGGTACTTCTGCTACATGAGCTTCTTCTTCCAATTTGCCTAGCTCACCCGGTAATTTTTTTTGCTGGGTACGCATAAAGTCCAATAGTTCTTCTTTGACTACAGGACGATGCATCATTTCATTGCGCATACTACTCCTCCTCTTTACACATTATACGAACAACTAGCTAAATCTACAAGCTGTATGAGTGTTTTCCGTATCACTCGTTCAGAAGAGTAATTGTATCTCTTGAATATATTTGTCTTTTTCAATATTCTCACAAAAATTTCTGTGTTCGTCTCCGCTTCTTCTTCAACTCTACAAAAGTATTCCAAGCTGTGATTCCTGTTAAGCAAAAAGCAATCGTAAAGAATAATCCCTGGATCCATGCAAATGCTGTTTTGGAAAGGACCAGACCAATATATGGAATCTGGAAGATTGGACTACCGATAATATTTCTCTTTTTTACTACTCCAGGCTCGATATAATTCCGTGTGTCAGCTTTTGTATAAAAGTCGTTGTAGTTGTTTTCAATGGCTATTACGCGACGTGTCGAGATTTTTTTCCCTGAATTTTCATAATATGTAATAATATCTCCGACTAAAATCTCATCTGTATTTTTTGGTCGTACATATATCAGATTTCCTTGTGCATAATATGGGTTCATTTCTCTATCCTCAATAATATAAGGAGTCAATCCAAAAATTCGGGGAACCAAGACGACGAGAAGAATAAGTATTAAAAATATAATCAGCGTTACAGAACTAACAAAAGTTATTTTTTTGTAATCAGGCATCGTTTTCAACTCCTTTCTTTCTTCAATCCTTCTTAATCATATAATAACGATAAATTTTTTTCAAATTATAACTGTAAAAACACATTTTTATGACAACGACGTTTTTTTGATTCTATTTCCTCATCTTTATCTCATTTTTTATTATAAATAATTGACGTTAGTTAAAAAAACGTTTACCCTAAAATTACAAGTTTTAGAAAGGAATACCTTTATGGCTTTTTTTAATAACATATATAATAAAAAAGAATCTTTCTATATGCGTATAAAATGGAGCATAATAATTATATTATCATTGTTATTTTTAGCAGGAATTGCTTATTTCTTCTATTTTATCTTTTCTCCTGCTGATAGTAATCAAATGAAAGAAATAAAAGATTCATGGGTTTTCTATTCAAAAGATGATCCTGATTTTAAGTTTGACAGTAAGTACACTCGTATGATTCCTACCGTAGACAAAGACGAAACATTTATCATGGAAACGACACTTGAGAAACCGTTGAACGAAGCAAATTTACTAATCAAAGGAAATCATCAATGGATTACTGTGTATCTAAATGGAAACATTTTATACCAACGGGAAGATTACGACGCAGAAAGCAACCCTGGACTATCACTGGCTGTGATAGATTTACCATCAGATTACATCGGAAAAAAATTGATGATCTCTGTCTCATCTCCTTATCAAAACTACGCTGGATTGCCGCCGAAAGTCTATATAGGTACAACTGGTCCGTTAATCGGTTTTATCTATTCTCAATCAGTACCGCAAGTATTAACGATGATCATTGCAGTTTTCATTGCTATTGGGACGTTTATCTATACTATCTACTTGATGTACAAACAAAAACGGCTTGAATACTCGCTGATTATCTTAAGCTGCTTTGCTTTGGCATTAGGATTTGAAGCTGTTTCAGAAGATATTTTAAGTGGCATTCTTTTTGAACCATTCGTTCACTCTTTTTTATCTCATTTATTTATTATCCTAACCTCGGCTTTCATTATCTGCTATTATTGGAGCCGGATGATTTATTATAAAAAATGGTATGGGATTTTTTGTATAATCCAGCTTTCGATCTTTTCTGGTGTTCTGCTTTATGCAACTTTTACTTCTGCAGAACTTCCTGAATTGATGCCAATTGCTAATATAGCTAGTGTTATCAGTACTCTAGTCACTTCGCTTACCTGCATTGGTGAAGCCTATAAGAACAATCGTTTTTATGTAGTTTGTACACCTTGGATCGTCTTGGTTGCCATTATCCACTGCTTGATTTATATCCAAACAGCACTAGGGATTTATCAAACGACGATCAATTGGTCTACGATTTTATTCATTATTATTTTGATTGTTATTATCAGTTACAATCTGATTGACCACATTATGAACACAGATAAAGACCGAAGACAAGTAGATTTCTTAAAAATCAAAAACGATTTGTTGGAACAGCATTATGAGCAACTTCGACAGCATATCCAAGAAGTAAATACGCTTCGTTTAGAATTTGTTCAGGAAATGGAAAATCTGCAAGACTTAATGCATACGGATCAAGTAAAAGCAAAAAAATATGTGGAAACAATCTTGGAAGAAGCAAAAAATTTTGAAATGCTGTGTTCTTTTTGCAATCATCAGATGACAAATCTGATTTTCGCGCGCTATCAACAGTTAGCTGCTAAACGGAATATCCAGATCACCTTCCAAGCAGAACTTCCTGAGGAGCTTCCTATCAAAGATGATGATCTAGCCCAGCTTTTGATTCATGCCCTAGAACATTCCTTTAGAGAAACTCATGCCATCGAAAATCCGCTGTATCGAAAAATTCATTTGTCGATACACGAACAAGAGGATCATTTCGTCATTTGTTGCGAACATAGTGCACATTATGATACGAATATGTTCAGTCGAGGTATCACAGAAGAATTAGATGATCAGGAACGCTTTGATTTGATGATGATGAAAGATGTGGCAGATCGTTACACTGGAACACTAACGCAGGAAAAAGATACATTGATTGATCGGATCACTGTTCAGCTTTCCCGAAATTACTCGAATTCTATATAAAAAAGCAGTGGGATCCAATACATAAGGATTCCGCTGCTTTTTGTTTTTAATAAAGTAAGGTAAGCAATTCTTCTGGTTCTATCGCACCAAAATATTTTTTCACATCAATTTGGTCAACTATTTTTGATAGAGATTCTTTATCATATTTCTGTCCCACCAATTTTTTTTCGACATCAGAGATATCTCCTAGTCCGAAGAAATCACCAAATATTTTTGCTTCTTTAATCATTCCTTCTGATACATTCAAGTGGACTTCGATCGAACCGATAGAGAAACGTTTTTGACGAGAGAAATTGAAATCTGGGGACTTTCCGTAATTCCAATCCCAATTTCGGTAATATTCTTCAGAGATTCGATTGATTTTCTTCCAATCTTCGTCGGTCAATTCGTACGTTTTTACTTCCTCTACTGATTCTACTCCAAAAATTTTCAACAAGATTTCTTGACGAAATTCTTCCGTTGTCATTTTTTGTTTTTCTTCGGGAAGAAACGGTTTGATATTCGTCACACGAGAACGGATCGATTTGATTCCTTTTGATTCGATTTTGTCTTTTTTTACTTTTAATGCATTGACTACTTCATTGATATCAGAGTCGAACATGATCGTTCCATGAGCAAACATTCGGCCGTTGGTAGCATACATCGCATTACCGGAAAATTTCATACCATCAATGACTAAATCATTTCGGCCTTTCAACTCAGCCCCGGCAACACCCAATTCATGAAGTGCTTGGATGATTGGTTGTGTTACTTTCGCAAAATCACGGAAGGAATCACCATCATCAGGCATAATAAAACTAAAGTTCAAGTTCCCAAAATCATGGTAGACAGCTCCGCCTCCACTTAGACGGCGGACCACATGAATACCATGTTCTTCCACATAGTCTCGATTGATTTCTTCAATCGTGTTCTGATTCCTACCGATGATGATTGAAGGTTCATTGATATAAAAGAGCAAAATGGGTTCATCTAATGGCATTTCTTGCAACAAATATTGTTCAATTGCTAAATTGATTCTTGGGTCGTGGTTTTCATTTGGTACAAAAATCATGTTCTTCCTCCTAAATGTCAAACACTTTGTCAACTGCAGCAAGTTCTACATCTATCCCTTTACCTGCTGCTTTTTGCGCTTCATTTTTCAATTGTTCTAAGTCGCCAAACTGAGGTAGATGGGTAAGTACAAGTTTCTTTGCGTTAGCTGATTTCGCCAGTTCTCCAGCTTCTTTTGAAGTGAAATGTGCATGATGCTGTTCATTTCCTTCAAATAGATAGGTATCTGCTAGAAACAAATCAGCCTCTTTCGCAAAATCAGCGAAACTTTCCAAATAACCTGAATCTCCTGTAAATACGAATACTTTCCCCGTTGCTTCTTCTACGATTCGCATGGCGTAACATACTACTGGATGGATTGTTTCCATAAAAGTAATCAGAAAAGGACCAATTTTTAATTCTTCGGCTTCAAAATAAGGATGTCCTTTTGAGACATTCGCCATCGTCAATTCTTCAAAGTGGACAGAATCTTTTGTGTGCCCGTAAATTGAAAGCAATGTCTCCGGATCTCTTTTGGGATGAAGTTGCCAGTAATACTGTAATACACCAAGGTCAGCAATATGATCATGATGATAATGGCTAAGGATCACAGCATCCAAATCAAGTGTATCAAGATGTTCTTGTAATTTGATCAGCGTAGCACTACCTGCATCAATCAACAAGTTGAAACCGTCAGATTGAAGTAAATAACCTGTTGTCCCTTGATTTTTATAAGGATACGCCCCTAAGCAGCCTAAAACAGTTAATTTCATCATACATTCCCCCTCAAAGATTTATCCTACCACAAAAGTTATTTTTCTAATGAATAAACTGCTTACAGATTAAGCAAAATAGGCTTCTGGACCACCTTTTTCAATCCGTGCTTGTTCATAAAATTCTGCAACTGATACATTCACATAAACGATGACCCACAAAAGACCGATGAATAAAGCGATTGCCCCTAACAAATACCAGCCGATAAAAGATAGTTGCAACAAAATATACGTACCGATTCTATCTTTCAATAAGAACCAGCCATATTTTAAGCATTGTACAACCGACAAATCAGGATAGTCGAACTTCGTCCATGCAGCAAATTGGAACAATCCGCCAACGATGCTCATGATAAGTGCTGAAACAAAAATCATCCCTACCATTGATAAAACAAAGCTGATATCAAGAAAATCTCCTGGCATGACATCCGTAGGTACCGTACTTGAACTGAAAAGCAACTGCGTATAAGCACTCACTCCACTGATTAAAAACATGGGCAGAAAGATCAAACTGTTGAGCAACCAGTTGATGATTGAATTAATCAAATTGATGACAAGTATCGAACCAAAATATTTTTTTTGGAAAACTGAAAATAGAAGATTGCTTTTTGGTCTGCCACCTCGTACAACTACTAACGCAATATAAAACAATGCATAGTTGAATGCGAATAAAAGCAAATTATCGACTAGAAAACTCAATAGGTTTTGCTGCAAGCTTTCTTCCGTAAAAGGACTGAAACCGTCAAAAAAATTCTGTATGACGCTCGTGAACAATATGGATAAGAAAACAAGCCAAACATTGATTCCCCATTGATTCTCCAAAGAAGCTCGCGCTTTTTTTCGATATTCAGAAATAGGCATTTTATTATTCATTATTCATAACTCCGGATTTTTTCAACTGTTTCACTATCAAGTCGTTTCACTAACTCAGTAACTAGCTTCACTGTATTCAAATAATCATCTTCATGGATCACTGATGTGTGGGAATGCAAATAACGAACAGGAACAGTAATGGCTACAGAAGGAACGCCGTCTCTTGTCAAATGCATTTGTCCTGCATCCGTTCCACCGCCAGAAATCACTGTATATTGGAATGGGATAGCCATTTCCTCTGCTACATCGATAACGAAATTCAATAATTTTTTGTGCGGAATCATCGATGCATCAAAAATCAAAATCTGTGGACCTTTTCCTAAAATCGAATCTGCTTCTTTTGGTGTCATTCCTGGAGTATCACCTGCTGTACCAGTATCTAAAGCAAAAGCAATATCCGGATTTACAAGGTGCGTGCTTGTTCGAGCGCCTCGCAAGCCCACTTCTTCTTGCACATCGCTTCCTGCAAATAAAACATTTGGATGTGCTTCTTTAGATAGATTCTCCAATACTCGCAAAGAAACAGCTGTCCCTATCCGATTATCCCATGCTTTTGCCAGTAAATATTTACTGCCGTTCATTCGTTTGTATTCAATATATGGGGTGACCATATCTCCCGGACGTATGCCCCACTCTTTGGCTTCTTCTTGGTTTGATGCGCCGATATCAATAAACATATCTTTGATTTCATATGGTTTATTTCGTACCTGAGGTGTTAAAACATGCGGTGGTTTTGAACCAATTACCCCGTGAATGATTTTTCCTTCTCGTGTTTTGATTTCCACTTGCTGAGCAAGCATCACCTGTCCCCACCAGCCTCCAAGTGTTTGGAATTCCAAGAAGCCTTTTTCGGTTATTTTTGTTACCATAAAACCAACTTCGTCCATATGACCAGAAATAAAGACTTTTGGTCCTCCGCCAGCGCCATGCTTAGCAATCACACTGCCTAATCCGTCATAAAAAATATCATCAGCGAATGGTTTAGCATATTCTCTGAATACTTCTCTTACCTCTTCTTCATTCCCAGGTACTCCTTTTGCAGAAGTCAAATCAATTAATAGCTGTTCTTCTTTTGTATCCAAATGTTTTCCCCCATTTCTATATTCATATTGTGATTATACCATTGCTTTTGTTTTTTGTTCAGGCAAACTTGGTATTTTTACTGTTTTTTTCAGAATATTCTAAAATAAATAAAACAGGCAGATATTCTCCACCTGTTTTATTTATTTTAATCGTAGTTTATCTGGTACTTGCTGTTGCCAATCTTTGCTGAAAAAAGCATCATCGAGATGGTACCTACTAGGAAGCTGGTTTTCTTCTAAAAACGGTCTAATCTGTTGATCTGCGGCTAGCCAGCCTTTCCACCCTAAATGGATCGTATCTTCCATAAAATAATTGGTACCAGCTTGATTGACAAAATCAGTTATTCGATTGAATCCTTGGCTATTTAATTGAAATTTGATTTTTTTGGCAAATCCTTGTAGCATTTCTTGAGATAGTCCGGTATAATCGCTCCATTTCTCGTTAACCGGTGGAATGATAAACAACACTTCATTATGATTTTTTGCTAATTGATCCAAGATTAGCTGAAAATCAGAAAATTCTGGTGAAAAACGATAATCCCAATTTTTTTGTGACTGTTTGAGTTCTGGCTCGTGGGATCGGATACGATGTGTATAAAAATCGTTTTTCAAACCAAATGGATTATTTGTCGTTTCTTGTTTTCCAATCTTATCTGCCAAAATGGATAATTCTGTTTCTTGATAGTGGTCTGGTAATCGTTTTGATTCATGATCGATTTTTTGCTGACGATCTTTCAAACCGATATCACTGAATATCTCATCCTCACGCTTCAACATGTTCCATTGGCTGTGCAACTGATCCAAAGATTCAGGTAAAGGTAACTTTCCTTCTTTAATCGTTTGTAGAATTCCTGTCAGCGTATCGTTCTCTTTTACTTTTGAAAAAGTTAATAGCCTTCTAGCTAAATAGCGATCAGCTGACGTAACTTTTTTCAATGAGAACAACCAATCATAGGTCTGAAGTTCAGAATAGTAAGTGTTGAAATAATCTGTTTTTACACCATCTTTTACAAACCATTGAGGAGAGATGATAAACACCACTTTTTTGTTTTTCAAATCATCCCCTGCAGATCGCATCATCATATATTGACTTAATGATTGTGTTCCCGGCGCTCCTAGCAAGAAAGGACGATAACCTCTATCATATTTTTCAGCCAAAACAGACGGATGAAATGGACTGATCCTGCTTAATTCACTCGACCCAAAAAAGGGGATATATTGTTTTTCAGACAAAGCTTTGTTTTTTATTGCATCGCCCTTTAGTACATTTGCTGACATAGATGAAGACGCTCGCTTGATTACTTCCGGGTTATCAATATTTACTCGATAGGAAGAAGTGAAGAATAGGGCAAGCAGACCAAAAGCGAGAACAACAGGTCCAAAAATAGCAAAGAGTTTCTTTTTCATACTCAACCCTTCAATGCAGTTGCTTGTTGAATGATTTTATTCGGTGTGCGCCAATCCTCCCGCTCGAATTCAGAGACTGGGACTTGGATATCCAACTCTCCGTCTAGCTCGACTAATAATTGCACAGATGCTAAAGAATCAAGCAAACCTTCATCAAATAAATCAATATCACGATTTTTTCTTACTTCATCTGTTCCTGTTATTTCTTCTAAGATTGATAAAATTTGTTCTTCCATTTTCCTTTTCTCCTTTGTTATATAAATTAATATGTCTCTATTCGTTAGCTAAAAAAAAGTTTATCTAAAAATCCTGAAAAAATCAGGAAGCTGAAACATACCGCTTGAAATGTCAAAAATACGGCTACGCCATGCGTAAATTTGTTAGAAGGCAACTGATCTTTATGCTTCTTCTTAAATCGGATCCATGCATCTGTCAGACAGATCAGACAAGCATGATACAGACCGTATACGATGTAGTACCACGTCAATCCATGCCAGACACCCATTAGAAGAAATAAAGCGAAATACCCGATATTTGACATCACGATCTTGCTTTTAAAAATTTTTTTCTTCATCATGAAGAACATCAACCGCATATACACGTAATCGCGGAACCAAAAAGACAAGGTCATATGCCATCGATTCCAGAATTCTTTGATATTCCATGATAAAAATGGTTTATTGAAATTGATTGGCGTCTGATACCCCATCATGTAGCTTGTACCGACTGCAAACAAACTGTAACCTGCAAAATCAAAAAATAAATACATGCTATACACGTACATGTAACCCACTAACGCCCATGAAATCCCACCATGCTGCAATGCAATGCGCCCTACTACAGGGAGCAGTACTTGACCAAAATAATAACCGATAATGAACTTATATAAAAAACCGACAAAAATATTTTGGACGCCTTTTCCCAAGAGATCAACATATTTATCACGAACAGGTGGATGGAGCTGATCCTTTTCAAATCTCCTATAACGATCGATGGGTCCAGAAGATATTGTCGGGAAAAACAGCAGAAACTGGATATAACGAAATGGATGATATACTTTGATCATGCCATCTCTTATTTCCATGATCATTTGCACAGACTTAAAGGTTAAATAAGAGATTCCTAAAAAACCAAGTAGCGATGCTTTTCCATGTTCAAAAAAAGGAGTCACTTTCGTTAAAAACAGTGGAATTATTGCTAAAATAACGGCGGCGTAAAACCATCCTGTTTGATTTTTCCTTTGCCGGTGAACAAAATAGCCCCATACAAGGATTGTCTGCCAAAAAACATACCCAATCAGCGCCGCTCCCTGTTCCCAATAAGTACCTCCAAAGCTGACAAATAAAAAGAAAAGTGTCACCACTGATTGATAAATTGGTAATCTTTTTTTCCATATCAGTAAAGATAGAACGATTGGTATAAGCGCAATGGCTAAAAGAAAAAAATAAAACGGCTCTGCGTAAGGGATCATATGAGGAAACATCATTCAGGATTCACCTCAGCTGTTAATTTTTTTCGATCAATTTTTCCATTTACTGTCTGAGGCAGCAGATCGACATAATGGAACTTCTGAGGAATCATATACTCCATCACAACTTGCAGTAATTGTTCTTTGATCGATTTGGTCAGTTGAAAATCCGGTTGTTTCGTTGTGTTTTCTAATACGATGAAAGCAACAAGCTGCTGCACTTTTGTTCCTTGATATTTTGGTACGACAACGGCTTGTTTGATCCGGGAGTCTTGGAGTAGATAATGTTCGATATCCCCTAACTCGATCCGGTAACCATGCAATTTGACTTGCTGATCCATACGGCCTTCATAAAATAAAAGCCCATCTTCATCCAACCTTCCTGCATCCCCTGTATGGTAACTTGCTAAGTCATTTTGACAAAAGAACGCAGCTGCTGTTTTTTCTGGATTGTTCAGGTAACCTTTTGATACGCTTGGTCCTGCAATAATGATTTCACCAGTTTCTCCTTTTGGAACAAGTTTGTCTTCTTGGACAATAGAAACTTTGGTGTCTTTTTTTACATAGCCAATCGGTAGTCGGTCATATTTATCTAGTACGTGCTGATCAATCTGAATACTTGAAATAGCCACAGTTGCTTCTGTTGGACCGTAAGTATTATATATCCGTGCATTTGGGAATCGATCAAGTAGCGTTTCTGCAGTTTTTTTTGTCAATTCTTCTCCGCAAAATAAAAACATGTCCAATTCTGGCACATTTTCTCCATTGAAGGTAGGCTCCATCAAGCAAATATCCATAAAAGATGGAGTAGAAACCCAAATATTCAACTTCAAGTTAGGCAATGTCGCGAATAATTGACGAAAATCTTGAATAACTGCTTTATTTAACGGCTTCAGCATTCCACCAGAAACTAATGCAGGATAAATAGAAAATACCGATAAATCAAAAGAAAATGGCGCTTGGGCTAAGAAATGCATACCAGGCTTGATCCCAAAGTCTTTCATCGTCCATTGAACAAAGCTGACTAGATTATCATGACTGATTTGTACGCCTTTTGGTTCCCCAGTAGTACCAGAAGTAAATATAATATAAAAATTTTCTGTACCTTTTACGCTGTTTCTGGGATAAAATTCTACTGGTATCTTCTCGATTTCTTGAAATTCTTCTTTTGTTACGACAGGAACAGAAGGAATATCTTCTATCCAATTCCCAATACTGATGACCATAGATGGTTTAGCCACCCGAAAGATCGATAGGATACGTTCTTTGGGTGTATGTTCTTCAATTGGCAAATAGGCATGACCAGATTTGACAATTCCTAGAAATGCGACAATCATCTCAAATTCTAAATTACCAAAAACGACGATTGGTCCATCTCCTTCTACCTTTTCTTCTAAATAATAAGCAAGTGCGTCTGATGCTTGTTTCAATTCTCCAAAAGTATGCATCTCATCCGCCTGATAAGCAATTCGATCAGGTTCGCTTATTCCCCAATCATCGACTGCTTCAATAATCGTTTTGATTTCCATACTCTTCCTCCTAAAATTCGTTATAGATAAATGTTCCTCCTTGAATATTTTTATAGTGATACAGGTAGATCAGGAACAGCAGTACCGCACTATAAAAAATTGTTCGAATGATGAATTTTCCCCAATAATTCAATTTTGGATTAGACCACCATTTGTTCATTGGATTCCCTCCTCATATAACCTCACACAAAGTGTAACGAATTTTGACAAAAAGAAACATGTGTCTAGCTTACAGAAACCGTTTTTTTACTAACAGTTTTGTCACATAGCTTTTATAAAAATAGCACATCAAAACACTGCTTTTTTCTTTATAATTTCTAGTAATTTTCAAAAATATAAAAAATAAAGAGGTTGTGACAAAAAACGTGTCACAACCTCTTATTCCAAATAAACGGTGTATAAAAGCTTGCATTTGCGGTAATAAGTCCAGCCAAATCAAAAACATGGGAAACTATTTTTGTTTGGCTGTTTCTTATTGCTTGATACAGGACAGCTTTTTCACAACCTCTTCTTTAAACGGTGCTTAAAATTTAGTTCTTTTTATTATCTTGTCTTATTCCGCCTGTCATTCCTCGATAATCCGACAATATAACTGACTCGTAATGACATAAAGCAAAAGATAGATAAGAATCAATAAGCCACTGACAAGATAAGCCAACCAATAATCGGCAGTTTTGATATACTGAGTGAAAACATTGATTGCAAATACTGCATGAGTGATTCCTAATATCATGGGTGGAAAAAAGGTAAGTGCGTTTTGCTCGAAAATCATCCTTCTAATTCTTCTTTGTGGTATCCCCAGTTTAGTTAATAGGTGATAATTTTCTTTTTCTTCCTCTGCTTCTGCTAATTGTCGAACGGTCAGAATACTGCCAGTAGCAATAATGACGATCATTCCGACAAACAGTGTGACAAAAATATTGATACCAATCCGCCGGTTGACTGCACGCAATTTTGAATAGCTGGAAGAGAAGTTCAACCGAGAACCTTCTTGACTAAATTGCGCTTCCTTCATTTTGTCATCTGGCAGTTTCTTTGTACTAATTTCTCCTTGCAGACGCCCATTTACGATATCATAAGAATAATAAATAGCATTGAGCCACTTTATCGACATTTCACTGCTCAGTCGTTCATCTATCTTTTCATTATTTCCACCTGACACATCCACATTGACCACTTGATAATCTACACCTTTTGCTTTTTCGAAAACGTTATCATCCACGACTAGTACAGGACTTAGATATACCATCGTTTCATCACCTAATACACTTGGAAGCATTTGTTTAATCTTCAACTCTTGATTATCTGGCAATCCAATACTAGAACCATATAATGAAATATTCCGGAAAAGAGTTTGCATTTGATCAAGCAAAACAGTATGGTTGGGAGATTTCAAAGAAACGTTTGGCAAATCCGGATTAACTTTTCTGAAGGATTGATATTCTGTTTCTGAGATCAGATTAGCAGTTTGAAACATAGGTTCTTCGAGATCTGGTCTGTAGATACTACCTATGACTTTATAATGCAAGGTGATTTCTTTAGTTATCTTTTGTCCTTCCTCTGCCAGAATAGGCTTGATTTTTTTCCCTGTCTCGACATCAAACTGATAGTCCATCGGGGAGGATACTTTCTCCTGATACGATAAAATAGTAGAAATACTAGCCGTACCGCCAATCGTCATTAAAGAAATTCCAAGAATGACTGTAATTAGAGAATTCGTACGCCAGCTTTTGAGCAGGTGCACTTGTGTATTACCTATTATTAAAAAATTGATCCCATAGTAATAGAGCTTCCATTTACTCAATATGATCAAAAAGAGCCGAAATGTATAGCAGAAAAACAAATAAGTACCAATCACACAAATGAAAAAGATCAGAAAAGGCAAAAAGAGAATGAATGTCTCAAGGTAATGATGACTGATCATCCATGAAGTGATTTCTCTAAAATGACTAGCCCCAAAATATCCGCTCGTTAAAAGCAATAACCCAATGACAGCGAATAATCGATGCCTTGTTCTGAAACGCATCGTTGAACTATCTGCTTGTTCTTTTTCTCCAAAACTTCGAATCATCGGGTAGCGCCAGATTTTCCATATCGAATACACAGATACTGCTAAAAGGATGATGAAAAAAGCAAATAAAGTATCTGCGACTGATGGAATGGAGATAAAAAACGGACTATTAAGATCCATATCCATCATTCGAACCAAAATCATGGAAAAGAGTTTGGAGAAAATAATGCCGAGCAATATCCCAAAAATACAGGCAAATAACCCAATTATCATGATTTCCAACACATATATACCTGAAATTTGTAGTTTGTTCATACCAAAAAGTTGATAGATACCTATTTCTTTTTGTCTTCTATTCAAAAAAAATCGGTTGGCACTGAATACGAAAAAAAGTAAAACGACAGTAATGATCAGTCCGCCAAAACTCAATCCGCCATCTATCGAAGTATCTGGACTTGCTCTTCTAACTAAAGATTGATCATAGGTCATTGCGCTGAATGAATAATAAATCATCACGGATAAAGTCAAACTGAAAAAATAAACAAGATACCCTCGGGACTGCAGAAAAAAGCTTTTGACGGCTAGTTTATACAGCATTCATTTTTCCTCCTCCACCAATCGTTGCCTGCATGTCGATTACTTTTTCAAAGAATTCTCTTCTTGTCCCTCTTCTCACAACTTCTGAAAAAATCACGCCGTCTTTAATAAATAAAATTCTGTCACAGTAGCTCGCTGTATATGGGTAATGGGTGACTAACAAGATCGTCGCTTTTTCTTTTTGATTCATAGTCTGTAAATAATTCAACAATTCTGTGGCCGACTTTGAATCTAGAGATCCAGTTGGTTCATCTGCAAAGATTACTTGTGGCTGAACAACAAAGGCTCTAGCGGCTGCAATTCGTTGTCGCTGACCGACAGAAAGCTCATCTGGATATCGTTTTAGCAGTTCTTCTATATTCAACAATTGAGCTACGTGTCTTACTCTCTTTTCCATCTCTTCCTTAGTCATCCGTTCAACTGCTAGGGGCAATAGGATATTGTCTTTTGCATTTAAAGTATCGATCAAATTGAATTCTTGAAAAATGAATCCTAGTTTTTTTCGGCGAAAGTCACTGAGCTCACTATTTTTCATTTTTGTGATTTCTTTTCCTTGAATCAAGACACTACCCATCGTAGGCAAATTAATCGTGGATAAAATATTCATCAACGTCGTCTTACCTGCACCACTTGGACCCATGATTCCAACAAATTCGCCTTCTTCTACTGTGAATGAGATATTATCTAAAGCTTTGACGGGAGAAAGTTTGCTACCGTAGCTTTTACTGAGATGTTTCACTTCGATCATCTTTTCCAATTCTTCTTCTCCTCTTTCATTTCTGTTTATTTGCATAGTAGCATATCTACGAACAATTTGCTCTTATGTTTTTGTCACTTTTTCTTAGCCCAAATAAAAAAATTTTATTCAATTATTTTATTCAGCTAAATTAAATATGCAAAAAATAAATCCATCAACTACAAGTTTTCACTTTTTTTCACAATAAAATATACACTACATATAGTATAGAAATCCAATTATACAGCGGATTGAATACTATATATAGCCGATAATTAGTTGCTCCTTCCTAAATTTTGTTTTATGATAGACAAGAACAATTTAGCAGGAGTTGAAGATAATGAAAGTAAATTATGAAGAGAAAACAGTCGTTACTCAGCAACCAGAGGCACACCAGATGAAAGTTATCAAACGAGATGGCCGCCATGTTGATTTCGATGAACAAAAGATCAACGAAGCACTAATCAAAGCTGAAAAGAAAATTCACGGCTCATTATCCCCACTTACTTACGAAAAAATCCAAATGATTGCAGACTTGGTTGTCCAAGAAATCAAAAGCCGGTTTGCTGAAAATGTCAAGATCTATGAGATTCAAAACATCGTGGAACATATCTTATTAGAAAAAAACGAATATGAATTAGCAGAAGAGTATATCAATTACCGTACAAAACGGGATTTTGCTCGTAGTAAAGCGACAGATATCAACTTTTCGATTGAAAAACTAATCAACAAAGACCAGACTGTCGTGAATGAAAATGCCAATAAAGACAGTAATGTTTTCAATACACAGCGTGATCTAACAGCCGGCATCGTCGGAAAATCAATCGGACTGAAAATGTTGCCGCCACATATAGCAAATGCGCATCAAAAAGGTGATATCCATTATCATGATTTGGATTATCATCCTTACACACCGATGACAAATTGCTGCTTGATTGATTTCAAAGGTATGCTGAACAACGGTTTCAAAATTGGAAATGCGGAAGTGGAATCACCTAAATCTATCCAGACAGCGACAGCACAAATCTCACAGATCATTGCTAATGTTGCGTCAAGTCAATATGGTGGCTGTTCTGCCGACCGAACAGATGAATTGCTGGCTCCTTTTGCAGAATTGAACTATAAAAAACATCTAAAAGACGCGGAAGAATGGATCGATTCGCCAGAACGCCAAAAAGAATATGCAAAAGCAAAAACCAAAAAAGATATCTTCGATGCTATGCAAAGTTTGGAATATGAAATCAATACCTTATTTACTTCAAATGGGCAAACCCCTTTCACTTCATTAGGGTTTGGTTTGGGGGAAAACTGGTTTGAAAGAGAAATCCAAAAAGCGATTTTACAGATCCGAATCAATGGATTAGGGAGTGAAAAGCGAACAGCTATCTTCCCTAAACTGATCTTCACTTTGAAAAAAGGTGTAAACTTAAACCCTGAAGATCCTAATTACGACATCAAACAACTAGCATTGGAATGTGCAACGAAACGAATGTATCCTGATATTCTGAATTACGACAAAATCGTCGAATTAACTGGAAGTTTCAAAGTACCTATGGGCTGTCGTTCATTCTTGCAAGGATGGAAAGACGAAAATGGTCAAGAAGTAAATGTCGGACGAATGAATTTAGGTGTGGTTACATTGAATTTACCAAGAATCGCGATCGAATCAAAAGGAGATCAGAACAAATTCTGGCAGTTACTGTCTGACCGTTTGGAAATCATGAAAGATGCGCTTCTCTATCGTGTAGAACGTTGTAAAGAAGCCATTCCAGCAAATGCGCCAATCTTATATATGTATGGTGCTTTCGGAAAACGTCTTTCACGTACCGATTCTGTCAATGAATTATTCAAAAACCGTCGAGCTACTGTATCATTAGGCTACATTGGATTATATGAAGTTGCTTCAGCTTTCTTCGGTGGCGAATGGGAAACAAACCCAGAGGCAAAAGCTTTCACACTTGACATCGTCAAAGAATTAAAAGCCAATGCGGATGCATGGGGTGATGAATACGGTTATCATTTCAGCGTCTATTCAACACCAAGTGAAAGTCTGACTGATCGTTTCTGTCGTTTAGATACAGAAAAATTTGGTATCATCGAAAACATCACAGATAAAGAATATTATACAAACAGTTTCCACTATGATGTGCGTAAAAACCCAACGCCATTTGAAAAATTGGAATTTGAGAAGGATTATCCAAAATATTGTTCAGGTGGATTCATCCACTACTGTGAATACCCTATGCTCCAACAAAATCCGAAAGCTTTAGAAGCTGTATGGGATTTTGCATATGATAAAATCGGGTATCTTGGTACGAATACGCCAATTGACCATTGCTACCAATGTGGTTTTGAAGGTGATTTCAAACCAACAGAACGAGGCTTCGAATGTCCAGAATGTGGAAATCATGACCCAAAAACATGTGATGTAGTCAAACGTACTTGTGGCTATTTAGGAAATCCACAAGCTCGTCCGATGGTACATGGTCGCCACAAAGAAATTTCCTCACGTGTGAAACACATGAAATGAGGTTGTGAAATCAGCGTCCTAACCTGAGTATTAGAGAAGCAAAATGGAAAAATTGCTCCTCATATTTTACCGTTTTTTTGAGC